>NZ_JASCPA010000077.1:0-16932 GCF_029959715.1 Pseudomonas sp. PS02288
TTACCCAAACGGGAGGGGTGCAACGCCCCCCGCCCCCCCGACGGGGCGCGCGGGTGGAATGATACCGAGCAAGTCGGCGGCGCATCACGCGCCGTCTGCTCAGAACGGTACTTTCATCTCCGGAGCGACGCGCGCGAGCTGCTCGCGGAACACCGCCTTGATGCGTTCCAGCTCGGCCTCGGTCTCGGCCTCGAAGCGCAGCACCAGCACCGGCGTGGTGTTGGAGGCGCGCACCAGGCCCCAGCCTTTCTGGTAGTCGACACGCACGCCGTCGAGGGTGGTCAGGTTGGCCTCGCCCCACTGGGCATCGCGCTGCAGGGCGTCGATGATGGCGAACTTGCTCTCCTCGGTGACCTGGATGTTGATCTCCGGGGTCGAGACGTCGTTGGGGAACGCGGAGAACACGTGCTCGGCGTCGCGCTTGTCCTGGCTGATGATCTCCAGCAGGCGCACGGCGCTGTAGATACCGTCGTCGAAACCGAACCAGCGCTCCTTGAAGAAGACGTGGCCGCTCATCTCGCCGGCGAGCAGCGCGCCGGTTTCCTTCATCTTCTTCTTGATCAGCGAGTGGCCGGTCTTCCACATCACCGGGCGACCGCCGTAGCCGCTGATCAGCGCGGTCAGGCGGCGCGTGCATTTGACGTCGAAGATGATGTCCGCGCCGGGGTTGCGCGAGACAACGTCCTTGGCGAACAGCATCAGCAGCCGGTCGGGATAGATGATGGTGCCGGTGTTGGTCACCACGCCGACGCGGTCGCCGTCGCCGTCGAAGGCCAGGCCGATGTCGGCGCCGACCTCCTTGACCTTGGCGATCAGGTCTTCGAGGTTTTCCGGCTTGCCCGGGTCCGGGTGGTGGTTGGGGAAGTTGCCGTCGACGTCGCAGAACAGCGGAATCACTTCGCAGCCCAGGCCTTCGATCAGCTGCGGGGCGATCACCCCGGCGACGCCGTTGCCGCAGTCGACCACGACCTTGAGTTTCTTGGCGACGGCGATGTCGTCGCGGATCTCGTTGTAGTAGCGCTCGAGTACGTCGACCCGTTCGACGCTACCGGTGCCGCTGGCCAGATCGTTGTTCTCGATGCGCAGGCGCAGCGCCTGGATCTGCTCGTTCGCCAGGGTATCGCCGGCGATGACGATCTTGAAGCCGTTGTAGTCCGGCGGGTTGTGACTGCCGGTGAGCATCACGCCTGACTTGCCGGCGAGCACGTTGGCCGCGTAGTAGAGCACCGGCGTCGGCACCATGCCGATGTCGCTGACGTTACAGCCCGAGTCGAGTAGGCCCTGAATCAATTGCTGCACCAGCTCCGGCCCGGAGAGGCGGCCGTCGCGGCCGACGGATATGTTCGGTTCGCCCTTGGCGAGGGTTTCCGAGCCGATCGCGCGACCGATCCAGTACGCGGTTTCCGGGGTCAGGCTGTCGCCGACCACGCCACGAATGTCGTAGGCGCGGAAGATGCTCGCGGGAAGCGTGGGGGCTTGGGGGGTGCTCATCTGAGTGTCTCGCTCCATGGACTCGAGGCCAAGCATGTCTTGGTCCTCGTCGAGAATGTCGATATCGAGAATGTCGGTCGACTGGAACAGCGGGTCGACCAGCTCGGTGTTTGGGTCGGCAACGGGTTGAACCGCTCGCGAGGATGAGGCGGAGCCCGACGCGCCGTTTTCGGCGGCATTCGAGGCTGCTTCGTTTCTTCTTCTTGTGGGCATGCGCGCGAGGTTCTGCGCCAGAGCGTCCATCAAGGGCAAGCTCAGGCTGGGAGTTTTGATGGTCTTGCCGTTGTAGAGTTCCTGCGCCATCTGCCCCAGGTGCAGAACGTCGCCGCGCAGGCGGCGTTGCTGCAGCCCGTGCACCATCTGCAGACCGGCCAGCGCGCCGCCGAACGCCAGCAGCGCGGCGAGTGCGAGCATCAGCGGCGAGACGTCCAGCGCGCTGATTTTCTGGCTCGGGGCGAAGCGCAGCTTCCAGTTCGGGTTGCCGCTGCTCAAGGCCAGCGGCTCGCCCTCGGTGCCGGGTTCTCCACCGAAGTTGGCGAGCACCTGCTCCGGCGCGTTGCCGAACTTCTGGGTCAGCTGCAGGCGACCGGCGCTGTTCGGCAGCGGCGGCAGGGTGCGCAGCAGGCGTTGCAGATCGACCACCAGCAGCAACGTACCGGCCACCGGGCTCTTGTCATCCTGCCGCAGCGGCGCGGCGCTGTAGACCATCCAGCGGTTGCCGACCTTGTAGGCTTCGGCGGCGGGTGGCTGCCCGCCTTCTGCGCGGCGCAGCAAGTCGAGGGCGGCGAAGCTCACCGGCGCTGTCCGGCTGCGATCCTGGGAGGCCTCGCCGCGCGGGTTGATGTAGGCATCGATCACGCCATCCCAGTAGCCGATCGATTGTTCGGCGGCGCTGATCTGGCTGGCGTCGCCGCTCTGCAGCGCGGCGAGCAATTGCGGATTGCGCGCGGCGGCGCGGGTGTCGGCGGTGAGTGCAGCCAGGGCCTGTTGCAGGGCGGATGCCTGGGCGCTGCCGAAGGTCTGTACCAGTTGCTGCCGTTGCTCCTGCTGGAAGCTGGAGAACACGCCGAACCACAGCACGGCGCCTGCAGCGACTAGGCCGAGCAGCACGGGAACCAGTCCCGGTAGCAGCGGATTCTTGCCCAGCGACTGGCGGGGCGCCGCCTTGCCCATCGACGAGAGGTCGACACCGGTATCGGATTCCTTGGCCGTGCGCTTGAAGAGTTTCACCTGGGTTCCTCGCAATTCATCCTGAAGTTGCGTCAGTGACTGCCGGAATGGCCAAAACCACCCGCACCGCGCTGGCTTTCGCCGAATTCCTCGACCAGCTCGAAATGCGCCTGCACCACCGGAACCAGCACCAACTGCGCGATCCGCTCGCCGACAGCGATGCTGAAGGCGGTCTGCCCGCGGTTCCAGCACGACACCATCAGCTCGCCCTGGTAATCCGAGTCGATCAGGCCGACCAGGTTGCCTAGCACGATGCCGTGCTTATGGCCGAGCCCCGAGCGCGGCAAGACCAGCGCGGCGAGCCCGGGATCGGCGACATGGATCGCCAGGCCGGTGGGAATCAACAGGGTCTCGCCGGGTTCGAGCACATGCGCCTGCTTGAGCATCGCGCGAAGGTCGAGGCCGGCGGAACCCGGCGTGGCGTAGGTCGGCAGCGGGAATTCGCTGCCCAGGCGTGGATCGAGGATCTTGGCTTGGAGGGCGTGCATCGGTCACTCAGTGCGGTTGAGACGGTCGGCGATGAAGTCGATCAGTTGGCGGGCGATCTTGCCCTTGCTGGTCTGGGCGAAGGCGCTTTGATGGTGCTCGCGATCGATCACGGTGATCGCGTTTTCCTCGCTGTTGAAGCCGATCGTGGGGTTGGCCACGTCGTTGGCGACGATCAGGTCGAGGTTCTTGTCACGCAGCTTGCGCGAGGCGTACTCCAGCAGGTTCTCGGTCTCGGCGGCGAAGCCGACGCTGAACGGGCGGTCTGCGCGCTGCGCCAGCGTGGCGAGGATATCCGGGTTGCGCACCAGCTGCAGGAGCAGCCCGTCGCCGCTGGTGGGGTCCTTCTTCAACTTGTGCTGGGCGATCACTTCGGGACGGTAGTCGGCCACCGCGGCGGCGGCGATCAGCAGGTCGCACGGCATCGCAGCCTCGCAGGCCGCGAGCATGTCGCGGGCGCTGACCACGTCGATGCGATTGACCCGGTCCGGCGTCGGCAGATACACCGGTCCGGTGATCAGCGTGACCCGCGCGCCGGCCTCGGCCGCCGCCTCGGCGAGGGCGAAACCCATCCGCCCCGAGCTGTGGTTGGTGATGTAGCGCACCGGATCGATGTTTTCCTGGGTCGGCCCGGCGGTGATCAGTACGTGCACGCCAGACAGCGACAGGCGCTGGAAACAGTCGGCCGCGAGCTGGGCCAGGTCGTCGGCTTCGAGCATGCGGCCCATGCCGACATCCCCACAGGCCTGGCTACCCGACGCCGGACCGAACAGGCGCATGCCGCGCTCCTGCAGCACGCGGGCGTTGGCCTGGGTGGCCTCATCGCGCCACATGGCCTGGTTCATTGCCGGCGCCAGCGCGATCTGCGCATCAGTGGCCAGCACCAGCGTGGTCAGCAGGTCATTGGCGACGCCCTGGGCGAGGCGCGCCATCAGATCGGCGGTGGCCGGAGCGATGAGAATCAGATCGGCCCAGCGCGCCAGCTCGATATGGCCCATCGCCGCTTCGGCGTCCGGGTCGAGCAGGTCGAGGTGAACGGGGTGGCCGGAAAGAGCCTGGAGGGTCAGCGGCGTGATGAATTCACGTCCGCCCTGGGTCATCACCACACGGACTTCAGCACCCTGGTCGCGCAGGCGGCGCACCAGTTCGGCACTCTTGTAGGCGGCAATCCCGCCGCCGACGCCCAGGACGATGCGTTTACGATACAGCCGCTGCATAGGCCTGCCTTTTTATAAGTGACCGCGGCCGCCTATGTGCCCAGGCAGGGCGCCGCGCAAAGTTCGGCTAAGATAGCACAGCGCCTGCACCGGAACAGCGGGCCGCGGCTCGACAGGGAGGTGTCATGAGCATTCGCGATTGGCCTGCGGCAGAGCGCCCGCGGGAGAAACTTCTGGACCTGGGCGCCGCGGCTCTGACCGATGCCGAATTGCTGGCGATCTTCCTGCGTACCGGGGTGGTTGGGCAGAGCGCAGTGGACCTGGCACGCCATCTGCTCCAAGACTTCGGCAGCCTGCGCGCGCTGCTCGAAGCCGACCAGGCGTCCTTCAGCCAGCGTCTCGGCCTGGGCCCTGCGAAGTTCGCCCAACTCCAGGCCGTCCTGGAAATGGGCCGTCGCCACCTGGCCGAGGGCCTCAAGCGCGATTCCGCCCTGGAAAGCCCGCAAGCCGTGCGCGATTACCTCAAGGCGCGCCTGCGCCACGAGCCGCACGAAGTCTTCGCCTGCCTGTTTCTCGACGCCAAGCACCGCGTGCTGGCCTTCGAGGCGCTGTTCCACGGCAGCATCGACAGCGCCAGCGTCTACCCGCGCCAAGTGGTGAAGCGCGCCCTCGCGCACAACGCCGCCGCGCTCATCCTCACCCACAACCACCCCTCCGGCGTCGCCGAGCCCAGCCAGGCCGACCGCCAACTGACCCGCCGGCTGGCGGACGCGCTGGCCCTGGTGGACGTGCGCGTACTCGACCACTTCATCGTGGGTGATGGCGAACCGCTGTCGATGATGGAGTCTGGGTGGGTTTGATTCGGACTCTGCACTACCTCCGAAAGCGCACTCGCGCCCCTAATACATACGCTCTTTGCGTAATCACTCGGATTGGTTGTCCTGGATCATATTAAGTCGACAACTTGATTCCACCTTTTTTACATCGTGCTATTAGTTGAATGCCTGTCACACTTTGATGTTGTGTGCAGGATTAGGATGCGTAGCGCGTGAAGTTTGTGTGCAAATAACTGCGCAGTTGTTAAGTGTGCAATAAGTTGCGCAACATGGTCGAAATGGATTTCGCACCTCAGGCGTCATTACGCCGAAATGAAGAGTCAAGGATGACTTATCTAAAAAAGTTGAACGCCCACTATCTGGACTTGGCCAAGTCGCCTATTCGCGACGGAGACTTCATCGGCTCCGATGCGCGTTACTCGGCCGAGTACGAACGGCTTGAGAAAGAGCTGAACAAGCCTTCTTCGCCGCACGAGACGGGCATTGTCGACTGGCAGAGAGTCCGTGAGGGCTGTGAATCTCTGCTCGCCTCCCAGTCCAAGGACCTGCGCGTCGCCGCGTGGCTGATCTGGGGCCTGTACAAGCGCGAATCCTTCGCCGGGCTGCACGCCGGACTCGGTCTGTTGAACTACCTGTGTGCGAACCACTGGACGGAACTGTATCCCCGCAAACCGCGAACCCGCGCCGCCGCGGTCAGTTGGCTGGTCCCGCGCCTGGAGCAGGTTTTCGCCGAGCCCATCCCGCTTGTCGAGCAACTCATGCTGTTTCGCGAACTCGCCGAGCAGCTTCGTTCACTGGAGCGTTTGCTGTCCGAGCAGTTGGGCAGTGACGCGCCGCTGTTACTGCCGCTTTGTCGGCGCATGGAGGAGCAGGTCCGGCAGGCGTCCGTCGGCCAGCCGGAGCCGGGAAGCGTCGGGGCCGTTATCGCTCAGGTGAAGCAGGCCGCAAGCCAGATGCTCACTCCCGGCGCGCCAGTAGAGAGCGAAAAGGATGCCCACAAGGGGCTCCGGGCGCTGCAGGAGCAAGCCCGCCCGCTGTGCGCCTATTGGCTAAAGCAGAAGGCCAATGACCTGCGAGCGTTGCGCTTGGCCCGCACCTTGTTGTGGTTACCCATCGAAGGCCTCCCCGAACGCAACGCAGAACAAATGACCAGCCTCCGAGGTTTGCCGCAGGACAGGCTTGTCAGCTTTCAGGAGCGCTTCCAGCAAGGTCAATATGCTGATCTGCTGAGTGATCTGGAGGCCAGCCTGGTGCGGGCGCCGTTCTGGCTGGACGGCCAGCACCTCGTCTGGCTGTGCTTGCAGGAGTTGCAAGCGGAGCAGGCCATGCGCGAGGTCGAGATCCAGCTCGCCTTGTTTCTGCAGCGGATGAAGGGCCTGGAAATGTTGCGCTTCCATGACGGCTCGCCGTTCGCGGATGCACAAACCCGCGCATGGATCAGCGCCCAAGTGATGCCCCATGTGCAGCCGCCGTCCAGCGCAGCCCCTCCTGTCGCCAGTGAGCAGGAGCTTCGGTTGGCGTGGGACGTTGCCCTGCAGGACAACCTGCCGCGCCTGCGCAAGGAAGGCCTGAAGCCCGCGGTTCAGGCCCTGAAGCAGGGGTTGGCGAGTGCCCAGGGCGGTCGTGAGCGCTTTTTCTGGCATCTGGCATTGGCGCGTTTGTGTGTTGCCGCAAAAAAGTACGAGCTGGCGAAGACCCAACTCGAATCCCTGGACCAGACACTTCAGGCCGGCGGTTTGTCCGACTGGGAGCCGGATCTCGTGCTCGAGGTCATGCGCCTTCTCTACAGCTGCTGCGAACTACTCCCACAGAACCATGCGGTTCGCGAGCGCAAGGAGGAGGTGCATAGACGACTTTGCCACCTCGATATCGAAGTGGTGCTGGACTGATCGCAAGACTGAACGCAAAGGAGAATGAACATGGCCAAAGAAGGCTCGGTAGCACCCAAGGAACGTGTCAACGTCACGTTCAAGCCCGCCGCCGGAGGTGCGCAGGAAGAGATCGAACTGCCGCTCAAGCTCATGGTTCTGGGCGACTTCAACCAGCAGCTCGATGAGCGAAAGGTCGAGGACCGTCAACCCATCGGCATCGACAAGAACAACTTCGACGAGGTACTCGCCAAGCAGGAGCTGAGCCTCAGCTTCGGCGTGGCCAATCACCTGCTGGAGGACGCCAGCGATGAAGACCTCGGCGTGCAGTTGCGCATCCACTCCATGAAAGATTTCAATCCGGCCAATCTGGTCGATCAGGTCCCGGAGCTCAAGAAGCTGATGGAGCTTCGTGATGCGCTGGTCGCGCTGAAGGGCCCCTTGGGCAATGCCCCGGCGTTCCGCCGCGCCATCGAAAGTGTGCTGGCCGATGACGTCTCGCGGGAGCGGGTGCTCGGCGAGCTGGGTCTCGCCGCACAAGACAAACTGGATGCTTGAGAACACCTCACAGGGAAGTGGAAACCATGAGCACTAGCGCAGCAACCGTCGACGGCGACAAGAATTTCGCCGAACTCGGTATCCTCGATCGCATCATTGCCGAAACCAAACTCAGCCCTGATGACGAGGCTTACGATATCGCCAAGCGGGGCGTCTCCGCCTTCATCGAAGAGTTGCTCAAGCCGCAGAACGAGCACGAGTCGGTGAAGAAGGCCATGGTCGACCGCATGATCGCGGAGATCGACGCCAAGCTCAGCCGACAGATGGATGAAATCCTTCATCATCCGCAGTTTCAGGCGCTTGAATCCTCGTGGCGGGGACTCAAGCTGCTGGTGGATCGGACCAATTTCCGCGAGAACATCAAGCTGGAGATTCTCAATGTCTCCAAGCAGGACCTGCTCGACGACTTCGAGGACAGCCCTGAGATCGTCCAGTCCGGTCTCTACAAACACATCTACACCGCCGAGTACGGCCAGTTCGGTGGTCAGCCGGTGGCCGCGCTGATTGCCACCTACTTCTTCGATCCGAGCGCGCCGGACGTGAAGACACTGCAGTACGTCGCCAGCGTCGCCTGTATGTCCCATGCCCCCTTCATCGCCTCGGCAGGCCCCAAGTTCTTCGGTCTGGAGAGCTTTACCGGCCTGCCCGACATGAAGGACCTCAAGGATCACTTCGAGGGCCCGCAATTCGCCAAATGGCAGAGCTTCCGGGAGCAGGAGGACTCTCGCTATGTCGGTCTGACGGTGCCCCGTTTCCTGCTGCGCAATCCGTACGACCCCGAAGACAATCCGGTGAAAACCTTCGTCTACCGGGAGAATGTCGCAAACAGCCACGAACATTACCTGTGGGGCAACACCGCCTATACCTTCGCCAGCAGGCTGACCGACAGTTTCGCCAAGTTCCGCTGGTGCCCGAACATCATCGGGCCACAAAGCGGTGGCGCGGTGGAAGACCTTCCGCTTCACCATTTCGAAAGCATGGGCGAGATCGAAACCAAGATACCCACTGAGGTGCTGGTGTCCGATCGGCGCGAGTATGAGTTGGCGGAGGAGGGTTTCATCGCCCTGACGATGCGCAAGGGCAGCGATAACGCGGCGTTTTTCTCCGCCAATTCAGCGCAGAAGCCGAAGTTCTTCGGCATCAGTGAAGAAGGCAAGAATGCCGAGCTGAACTACAAGCTCGGCACGCAGCTGCCTTATCTGTTCATCGTCAACCGCCTGGCTCACTACCTGAAAGTTCTGCAGCGCGAACAGATTGGCGCGTGGAAAGAGCGTACCGACCTTGAGCTGGAATTGAACAAGTGGATTCGGCAGTTCGTTGCGGACCAGGAGAACCCCAGCTCGGAGGTACGAAGCCGGCGACCACTGCGAGCGGCCCAGGTCATCGTCAGCGACGTCGAGGGCGAGCCTGGCTGGTACCGGGTCAGCTTAAACGTGCGGCCACATTTCAAGTACATGGGCGCCGATTTCACCTTGTCGCTGGTGGGCAAGTTGGACAAGGAATAACGGCGTGTCCTACGGAAGTCTCTTCGAGCGCCTGAACGGTACAGCCCAGTTGCGGAAGGGCTGGAGTCGCGAAGTGGCGGTCATGGCATCGGTGGCTGACCATCTCGGAAAGATGCTCAGTACCCGGGCGGGCAGTGTGCAAACGTTGCCCGACTATGGACTTCCCGACCTCAACGACATGGGTCGCTCGTTACACGACTCGTTGCTTCAGGCTCGCACGGCTATCGAGCGTTTCGTCGACCAGTATGAGCCACGCCTGACGAGCGTGCGGGTTGTGCCTCTGCCCTGTAGGCACGATCCACTCACGCTGTCTTTCACCTTGGACGGGTTGCTGAATATTGATGGGCAGACGCGTCCGATCAGTTTTACCGCACGCCTGGACGGCAGCGGCAAGGTCAGGGTCCAACGTAATAGCTGAGCCATGGATGGCGATGACATGAACTTCATAAAATTATTCTCGGCATTAACTGCCTGGCTTTCGACAGCCGTAGGTGGCTTGGCAACTTTCCAGGCCTGCGTCCATGGTCCGAGTGAGTTATGCAATACATCCGCTCCCCTGTTAGCTGTAGGGAATAGCGGCGATACGTCGGTCTTTCGTTTCGTTCAAATTCTTCAGAGTTCAAACACAGCAATCGATACCTGGCGCCAACAACTTCTTCGCATCGAGAAGTGCTGGGTCAACCCGAGGGAATTCGTATTTCCTCTCTATTCAACCGCACATCCGGTTTCTACGACCCTAACCGATCAGGGCCATGTTCCGTACGCTTTGTATCCCTCGGAAAAGGACTGAAGCGCGATGTCCTTCAACCACTATTACCAGAGCGAACTCACTGCCTTGCGCCAGCTCGGCAAGCGCTTTGCCGACCGCAGCCCGGCGCTGGCGCCTTTCCTTGGGCAGGCGGGGCGCGATCCGGATGTGGAGCGGCTGCTGGAGGGCTTCGCGTTTCTAACCGGGCGTCTTCGACAGAAGCTGGATGACGAACTGCCGGAGCTGACCCATTCGCTGATGCACCTGCTGTGGCCCAACTACATGCGGCCATTGCCTGCGTTCAGCATGGTGCAGTTCGATCCGTTGAAACGTCCGGGACCGGCTGTGTCGGTGCCTCGCAATACGCCGGTGGAATCGCGGCCCATCGAAGGCGTTACTTGCCGTTTCCGTACGGCCTATGCCACCTCGGTGTTCCCGCTGGAACTCACCGGCCTGGATTACTCGGTCAAGGGCGGTGGCGCGCTGCTCAGTTTGCGCGTGGAAATGTGCGCGGACGGTCATTTGGGCGAGATCGCACTGTCCAGCCTGCGTCTGCATTTGTGCGGTGACCGCTACATCAGCCAGTTGCTGTATTTGGGTTTACTGCGTCATCTCGAAGGCATTCAGCTGGTCTTCCTCGACGCCGAACACAGGCCACTGGAAGACGATCATAGCCAGATGCTGTCGCCGCTGTCGCTGAATGCCAGCCAGGTACAGGCAGTAGGTTTCTCCGAAAGCGAGGCGCTGGTTCCCTATCCGCTGAATACCTTTCGCGGCTACCGCTATCTGCAGGAGTACTTCGCGTTTCAGGACAAATTCCTGTTTCTCGACCTGCTCGGTCTAGAACGGCTCAACCCTCTGCTGGGAGAGCGGATTGGCGAGGCGCGCGGCTTCGAGGTGCGCTTCGATATTCGCCAGGCGGGTGTGCAGCGCATCAGGCCGACGCTGGACAATGTGCGCCTGCACTGCACGCCGGTGGTCAACCTCTTTCAGCACGATGCCATTCCGATTCGCCTGGATGGCAAGCAGGATCAGTACCTGCTGCTACCTGCAGAACTCGATTCCAGGCATTGCGGCGTCTTCTCGGTGGATCGGGTGACCGGTTGGAAGCCCGGAGGGATGGGCTATCAGGAGTACGTTGCGTTCGAGTCCTTCGAGCACGATCCGAGTTTCGACGTGCCGCTGGCGCGCCCACATTACAGCGTCCGGCAGCAACCATCGTTGCTCGGCGATGGTCTGGAAACCTATCTCAGCTTCGGCCTGCGCGACCTCGACCAGCACGAAACGCTCTCCGTAGAGCTGACGTGTACCAATCAGAACCTGCCGAGCCAGCTACGAGCGGGCGACATCTGCCTGCCCAGCGAGGACACACCGGAGTTCCTTACGTTTCGAAACATCGGCAGCGTGACCTCGAGCTACGCCCCGCCCGTGCATCGAGACTTTCTCTGGAAGCTGATCAGCAACCTGTCGCTCAACTACCTGTCGCTGACGAATGTCGAGGCGCTGAAGGTGATCCTCGAGACTTATGACCTGCCGCGTCACTATGACCAGCAGGCAGAAAAGGTCAGCCGGCGTCTGCTGGGAGGGCTAGAGGCGATCAGCCATCAGCATGTCGATCGATTGCTGCGGGGCTTGCCGGTGCGCGGAGTACGCACGGAGCTGGTGATGAACCCCGACGGCTATCTGGGTGAGGGCGATCTGTTCCTTTTCGCCTCGGTGCTCAACGAGTTCCTGGCGCTGTACGCCAGTCTCAATTCGTACCACGAGCTGCACGTACGCAGTACACAAGGAGAGGTGTACCGATGGACGCCACGCATGGGGCAGCAGCCCCTGCTTTGAGCCGGCTGAGCCGCGGCATTCGCGAGTACAGCCTGTTCCAGGGTGTGCTGCTGGTGCTCGATCGGCTACGGGTCGCCTATCCCGATCTGGGCGAGGAGGGGCTGTACGCCCGGCTTGAGTTTCAAGCCAACCCGAGCCTCGGCTTTCCGGGTAGCGATATCGACCAGCTGCAGTTCTTCGAGGAAGGCGGGGAGCTACGCGCGCGGCTGCGCATCAATCTGATCGGACTTTGCGGTGCCGGATCTCCCTTACCGACGTTCTACGCCGATCAGGCGCTGGGCGATGGCGATGAGGGAAATCCGACGCGCGCGTTTCTCGACCTCTTCAATGGACGCTTGCAACGCCTGCTGTTGCCGATCTGGCGCAAGTACCGTTATCGCGCGGGGTTCCGGCCGGGCGCCACGGACGCCTTCTCCGCGCACCTGTTCGCTCTTATCGGTTTGGGCGGCGAGACCATTCGCGGCGCGTCCGAGCTCAACTGGAAGCGGTTGCTGCCCTATCTCGGTCTGCTCAGCCTGCGCGCGCATTCCGCCGCGTTGATCGAATCGGTCCTGCGGTACTACTTCAAGCATGCCGAGCTGTTCATCGAACAGTGCATCGAGCGCCAGGTGACGATTTTGGGCGAACAGCTCAACCGGCTCGGTCTGGCGAACAGCGGTTTGGGTGAAAGCCTGGTGTTGGGTGAGCGGGTCCGGGATCGCGGTGGAAAATTCCGTATTCACATCCGCCAGCTGGGTTGGCAGCGCTTCCACGAGTTCCTGCCCATAGGCACGGGCTATCAACCGCTCTGCGCGCTGGCGCGTTTCACTCTGCGCGATCCGCTGGCCTACGACATTCGTCTGCAGTTGCGTCAGGACGAAATACGCGAGCTGCGTCTGGGTGCCGATAACCCCTGCCGGCTGGGTTGGACCAGTTGGCTCGGGAGTCGGCGGGCGGATGGTCTGGTGACCTTGAGCAGCCAATCTCACTGAGGACCGCGAGATGATCAACGTCGATCTGCAACGACTGGTGCTGGCATTGGATGCCGAAAGCAAACGCGACCTGGAGCGCGCGGCCGAGCGGTGCGTCTCACGCGGAGGTAGCAGGATTCTGCTGGAGGATTTGCTCCTCGGCCTGCTGGAGCGCAGCGATGGCGTGCTGATGCGGGCATTGCAGGATGCCGGCGTCGAACCCGGAGCACTGGCGGCCACGCTGCAACCGCGCGCAGAGCGTAGCGAATCGCTCAATCCGGTCTTTTCCGGCGAACTGGTGCAGTGGCTGCAGGATTCGCTGCTCATGGCCAACCTCGAACTCGGCAGGACTCAGATCGACCAGGCGGCGTTGCTTCTCGCGCTGCTGTGCAACCCGCTGCGTTATGCCGGCAGCCAATTCCAGCCCTTGCTGGCGAGGTTGGACGTGCAGCGCCTGCGAGAGTTTGCCCGCGCCGGGCAGGCGTCCGATCCCATGGAGCAGGTGCCCGCTGGCCAGACCAATCTGCAGCGCTTCACCCATAACTTTACCCAGCAGGCGCGGGACGGGAAGCTCGATCCGGTGCTCTGCCGCGATGCCGCGATTCGCCAGATGATCGACATCCTCGCGCGGCGCCGGAAGAACAATCCGATCGTGGTCGGCGAAGCCGGCGTCGGCAAGACCGCGGTGGTTGAAGGGCTGGCGTTGCGCATCGTTCGAGGTGACGTGCCGGAAGCCCTCGCGGGCGTCGAGCTACTCTGTCTTGACCTTGGATTGCTGCAGGCGGGTGCGAGTATCAAGGGCGAGTTCGAGCGCCGCCTGCAGGGGGTTATCGATGAGGTGAAGGTGGCGCTCAAACCCATCATCCTCTTCATCGACGAGGCGCACAGCCTGATCGGGGCGGGTGGCCAGGCGGGCAGCAACGATGCGGCGAATCTGCTGAAGCCGGCGCTGGCGCGGGGCGAGCTTCGCACCATCGCGGCAACCACCTGGAGCGAATACAAGAAATACTTCGAGAAAGACCCGGCGCTGGCGCGGCGCTTCCAGCCGGTGCAGCTGCATGAGCCCAGCGTGAGCGAGGCGGTAACCATCCTTCGCGGCCTGGCGCCGGTCTATCAGCGCAGTCATGGCATTTACCTGCGTGACGATGCGGTGGTCGCCGCCGCAGAGCTTTCCGCCCGCTACCTATCCGGTCGGCAGTTGCCTGACAAGGCCGTGGACGTCCTCGATACCGCCTGCGCGCGTGTCCGCATCAGTCTGTCCACGGCGCCGGAAGCGCTGGAGCGCTTGCGTGGCGAAATCGCCGAAGGTGTCCGTCAGGCGCATGCCCTGCGGCGTGACCTGAGCGCCGGTTTGGCGGTCGACGAGCCTGCCTTGGCAGAGCTGGAGGCGCGTCTTGTCGAGGCCGAAGACGAATGCCGGCAGGTGGAGTCGCGCTGGCAGCACCAGCGCCTGCTGGCGCAGCGGCTGCTCGAGCTGCGGCAACAGCAGGCCACCGCGGACTCGGAATCTTCGATGGAGATCGAGACGGCGTTGCGTGAAGTCCAGGCCGAGCTGGCCGCGGAGCAAGCGCAGTCACGTCTGGTCAGCCACGAGGTCTGCCCACGACTGGTTGCCGAGGTGATCAGCCACTGGACCGGCGTACCGCTGTCGCAGCTGGCACGCGAGCACAACGCCCGCTTGATGAGTTTCGCCGCCGATCTGCGTAAGCGCGTGCGTGGTCAGGACCCGGCGGTGGATGCGCTGGATCGTGCGATGCGAGCAACGGCGGTCGGGCTGAATCGGGCCGATGCTCCCGTGGGCATCTTCCTTCTCGTCGGCCCGAGTGGTGTCGGCAAAACCGAAACGGCACTGGCGCTCGCCGAGCTGCTGTATGGCGGCGAGCGATTTCTCACCACCCTGAACATGTCCGAGTTTCAGGAGCGGCACAGCATTTCCCGGCTGATCGGGTCGCCACCGGGTTATGTCGGCTACGGGGAAGGCGGCGTACTGACAGAGGCGGTGAGGCAGAAACCTTACTCGGTGATTCTTCTCGATGAAGTGGAGAAGGCCGATCCGGACGTTCTCAATCTGTTCTACCACATTTTCGACAAGGGCCTTGCGAACGACGGTGAAGGGCGCGAGATCGATTTCCGCAACACGCTGATCCTGATGACTTCCAACCTCGCCAGCGAGCGAATCGCCACGCTGTGTGGGGACCGTCGACCTGACATCCAGGAACTGCAGGAGGCCATCCGTCCGGCTCTCTGCCACCATTTCAAGCCTGCGTTGCTGGCGCGTATCTGCGTGGTGCCCTACTACCCGGTGAGCGGCGAGGTACTGCGTGAGCTGGTCGAGATGAAGCTGGCCCGTTTCGCCGAGCGCTTGCGGCGGCGCAACCTGGGGCTCAGCTATACCGACGCGCTGCTCACGCGCATCACCGAACGCTGTGCGCAGGGCGATAGCGGTGCTCGTCTGATAGACCGGCTGATCGAAAGCGACCTGCAGCCCATGATCGTTGACCGCTTGCTGGGCGCGATGGCTGGCGGAGAGCCACTGCGGCACGTGCACGCCACGCTGGACGGCGAAGGAGCGATGGTCTGTGAGTTCGCCTGAAGCCTCTTCCATGTTCCGCCATGTGCCGCAGCCGCTGCATTACGCAGAAAGGCTGCTTCGGCATTTTGCCGGGTTGTCGCATGCCTTGAGTGCCGAGGTGCTGCTCGGAATGTTGGTCGAGTCTGCCGCCCAGCTTTCTGGCTGCGAGCTGAGCCAGCTGTTCCTCTTGGACGCGACCCATACCCGACTCACACTCTGCGCCGAATGGCTTGACGGTGTTCTGCAGCCCCGGGAAGCGGCGAGCCTGCCGAGCGACTACGAAGGCGAGCAGTTGCTGCAGTATTGCCTGTGCCAGAACCGGGCGCTCAGCCTTGCAACGCTGGACAGCACCCTGCACGAGACTTCCTTCCTGCCCCTTCGGGCGAACCCCTGGCGAAGTTTGTTGTGCATGCCGCTGCGGGATGAACGAGCCAGTGTCTGCGGGCTGTTGCTTTGCGCCAGCCAGCGCGCGGCCGATCTGCAAGGGTTTGCCGACTCGCTGGGCAATCTGGGGACCTTCGCGGTCACCCAGCTGCATTTGTTGCAGCGGCTACGCGGGCTTGCGGATGGAGTGGGCGAGGTGCCTACGCCTATGCCCTGCGCCAGTGGCTACGGCCTGATCGGTGAAAGCCCTGGAATGCGCGCCGTTTACCGATTGGTCGGCAAGGTGCTGCACAGCCCGGTGAACGTGTTGCTGACGGGGGAAACGGGTACCGGCAAGGAGCTGGTCGCACGGGCCATCCACCAATGCGGGTTGCGGCGCAGCCGGGCATTTCTGGTCCAGAACTGCGCGTCGCTGCCTGAGAGCTTGTTGGAGAGCGAGCTGTTCGGTTATCGGAAAGGGGCTTTTACCGGGGCTGATCGTGATCGCCAGGGGCTGTTCGATGCTGCTGACGGCGGCACGCTGTTCCTCGACGAGATCGGTGATATGCCGCTCGCCCTGCAGGGCAAGCTGCTTCGCGTGCTGCAGGAGGGTGAGGTGCGCCCCCTGGGCTCGACGAAGACCCACCGTGTCGATGTGCGTATCGTTGCCGCCACCCACCGTGATTTGCGCGCGCTGGTGGAGGCAGGACAGTTTCGCGAAGACCTGTTCTATCGCCTGGCGCATTTCCCCATCGAGCTACCTGCGCTTCGCGAGCGTGCCGGTGACATTCCGCGCCTGGCCAGGCATTTCGCCGACAACGCCGCGCACCTCCTGCAGCGTGACGCCTGTCGCTGGTCCGCCGATGCGCTGAGCCAGCTGAGTGCTTATGCATTCCCCGGCAACGTGCGCGAACTGAAGGGGCTGGTAGAGCGCGCCGTGCTGTTGTGTGAAGGCGGTGAACTGCTGCCCGAGCACTTCGCTTTACGCCAGGAGCCCGTCATGTCCAGCGGGAAAACGCAGAACCTGCGCGAGCGACTGGAGCAGATCGAGCGGGGCTTGTTGCTGGAGTGTCTGCGCAAGAATCGCGGTAATCAGAGCAGGGCGGCACGCGATCTCGGTTTGCCGAGGCGCACGCTGCTGTACCGGATGGATCGCTTGAACATCGGTGCTGGCGATGTCTGATCTCACCGGCAACAGCGTCTTCGCAGCGGCCAACACCGCGCACTTCACACTGAGCCTCGAAGGCCAGGCGCACGACCTGCAGGTGCTCGAGTTCCAGGGTCGCGAGGCGCTTTCCACGCCCTATGCTTTCGACCTGGAACTGGTCA
>NZ_JASCPA010000078.1:0-16737 GCF_029959715.1 Pseudomonas sp. PS02288
CGGAACACTCACAAGGTGCGCACGGCGCACCCTACTCACTTGATCCGGTACTCGGCGCTGCGCGCGTGGGCGGTCAGCGACTCGCCACGGGCCAGCACCGAGGCGGTCTTGCCCAGCTCGGAGGCGCCCTCGGCGGAGCAATGGATGATCGACGAACGCTTCTGGAAGTCGTACACGCCCAGCGGCGAGGAGAACCGCGCGGTGCCGGAGGTCGGCAGCACGTGGTTCGGCCCCGCGCAGTAGTCGCCCAGCGCTTCGGCGGTGTAACGCCCCATGAAGATCGCTCCGGCGTGGCGGATCTGCGGCAGCCACTGCTCCGGCTCGGCCACCGACAGCTCGAGGTGCTCGGGCGCGATACGGTTGGCGACTTCAATGGCCTGGGCCGTGTCGGCGACGTGGATCAGCGCGCCGCGACCTTCGATGGAGGCGCGGATGATCGCCTCGCGCTCCATCGTCGGCAGCAGCCGGGCGATGCTTTCGGCGACCCGATCGAGGAAGGCGGCGTCCGCGCTGACCAGGATCGACTGCGCGTCTTCGTCGTGCTCGGCCTGGGAGAACAGGTCCATGGCGATCCAGTCCGGATCGGTCTTGCCGTCGCAGACGACGAGGATTTCCGAGGGACCGGCGATCATGTCGATGCCGACCTTGCCGAACACGTGGCGCTTGGCGGTGGCGACGTAGATGTTGCCCGGCCCGACGATCTTGTCCACTGGCGGCACGCTCTGCGTGCCGTAGGCCAGCGCGGCGACGGCCTGGGCGCCGCCGATGGTGAACACCCGGTCGACACCGGAAATGGCGGCGGCGGCGAGGACGATCTCGTTGATCTCGCCGCGTGGCGTCGGCACCACCATCACCACTTCCGGCACCCCGGCCACCTTGGCGGGAATCGCATTCATCAGCACCGAGGACGGATACGAGGCCTTGCCGCCCGGCACGTAGAGCCCGGCGCGGTCCAGCGGCGTGACCTTCTGCCCGAGCACCGTGCCGTCGGCCTCGGTGTAGGTCCAGGAGTCCTGTTTCTGTTTCTCGTGGTAGCTGCGCACCCGCTCCGCGGCCTTCTCCAGCGCCTCGCGCTGTGCCGGGGTGATGCGCTGCAGCGCCAGCTCCAGGCGCTCGCGGGGCAGGATCAGGTCGGCCATGCTGGCGACGTCGAGGCCGTCGAACTGGCGGGTGTAGTCGACCAGCGCCGCATCGCCGCGCTCGCGCACGGCGCGGATGATGTCCAGCACGCGCTGGTTGACGCCCTCGTCGGACACGCTCTCCCAGCTCAGCAGATGATCCAGATGCGTGGCGAAATCCGGATCGGTGGCGTCGAGTCGGCGGATGGCGATGGGAGCGGTCATGGCGAGCCTCTTGATTGGCGATTCGATGAGCTGTCGGGATCATCGCGCACGCAGAGGAGGCGGGGCAAAAGCGGCACGGAGCGGTTCATGAAGCCACCCCGGATACGCTTTCGACACGGCCCGATCGGCGCGGCGGATCGTGGACAGGTCTCAGGCGCCGCTAGACTACCAAGCCGTCCGCGCGGGCACCTGAGAATATGGCTATGACGCGGATAGGCGGATGCGGCCGGGCCGCACGGTGGTCAGTGATGGTGTCGTTCGACGGCCGCGCGCAGGGTGTCGATCAGCGCCTGGATGCGTGCGTGCTGCATCTTCATCGACGCCTTGTTGACGATCAGCCGGGAGCTGATGGTGGCGATCAGCTCCTGCGCTTCGAGGCCGTTGGCCTTCAGTGTGTTGCCGGTGTCGACCACGTCGATGATCTTGTCGGCCAGGCCCACCAGCGGCGCCAGCTCCATCGAACCGTAGAGCTTGATGATGTCGACCTGGCGGCCCTGCTCGGCGTAGTAGCGCTTGGCAACGTTGACGAACTTGGTCGCCACGCGCAGCCGGCCCTTGGGCATCGGCGCGCCGATGGCGCCGGCGGTCATCAGCTTGCACTTGGCGATGCGCAGATCGAGCGGCTCGTAGAGGCCCTGCCCGCCGTACTCCATCAGCACATCCTTGCCGGCCACGCCGAGGTCGGCGGCACCGTGCTCGACGTAGGTCGGCACGTCGGTGGCGCGAACGATCAGCAGACGCACGTCATCCTGGGTGGTGGGGATGATCAGCTTGCGGCTCTTGTCCGGATTCTCGGTCGGCACGATGCCAGCCTCGGCCAGCAGCGGCAGGGTATCGTCGAGAATGCGTCCCTTGGACAGCGCGATGGTGAGCATTGCGATTCCTTACTAGCCCGGCACGCGACGGATCTTCGCGCCCAGCAACTGCAGTTTTTCCTCGATGCATTCGTAGCCACGGTCGATGTGGTAGATGCGGTCGATCAGCGTGTCGCCCTCGGCCACCAGGCCGGCGATCACCAGGCTGGCGGAGGCGCGCAGGTCGGTGGCCATGACGGGAGCGCCCTTGAGCTTCGGCACGCCGGTGACGATGGCGGTGTTGCCTTCGACGAGGATCTGCGCGCCCATGCGGTTCATCTCGTAGACGTGCATGAAGCGGTTCTCGAACACCGTCTCGATCACCGCACCGGTGCCTTCGGCGATGGCGTTGAGGGAGATGAACTGCGCCTGCATGTCGGTGGGGAACGCCGGGTACGGCGCGGTGCGAATGTTCACCGCCTTCGGCCGGTTGCCCTTCATGTCGAGGGCGATCCAGTTGTCGCCGGTATCGATCGAGGCGCCGGCTTCCTGGAGCTTGAGCAGCACGGCTTCGAGGATGGTCGGATCGGTGTCCTTGAGCTTTACCCGGCCACCGGTGGCGGCGGCAGCGGCAAGGTAGGTGCCGGTCTCGATGCGGTCGGGCATCACGCTGTAGCGTCCGCCGCCGAGGCGCTTGACGCCGTCGATGACGATGGTGTCGGTGCCGGCACCGCTGATCTGCGCGCCCATGGCGATCAGGAAGTTGGCCAGGTCGACCACTTCGGGCTCGCGCGCGGCGTTTTCCAGCACGCTGCGGCCGTTGGCCAGGGCCGCGGCCATCATGATGTTCTCAGTGCCGGTCACGCTGACCGTATCGAAGAAGAACTTGGCGCCGCGCAGGCCGCCCGCCGGCGCGCGAGCCTTGATGTAGCCGCCTTCGACATCGATCTGCGCGCCCATCGCCTCGAGACCGCGAATGTGCAGGTCGACCGGACGCGAACCGATCGCGCAACCGCCAGGGAGCGCCACTTCGGCCTCGCCGAAACGGGCGACCATCGGGCCGAGCACGAGGATCGAGGCACGCATGGTCTTGACCAGCTCGTAGGGCGCGACCAGCGTCTTGATGCTGCTGGCATCGACTTCGACGCTGAGCTTCTCGTCGATCACCGGCTCCACGCCCATGCGGCCGAACAGCTCGATCATGGTGGTGATGTCGTGCAGGTGCGGCAGGTTGCACACGGTGACCGGGGTGTCGGCCAGCAGGGTCGCGGCGAGGATCGGCAGCGCCGAGTTCTTCGCCCCGGAGATGCGGATTTCACCCTTCAGGGGAATGCCGCCGGTAATGATCAGTTTGTCCATGGGAATCTCGTCGCCAGCAGGCTCGCGGGCCGCGTTGGATGAATCGGGCGCCGCGGCGAAGGGGTGCGCGGCTGCCTGGTGAATGGGGTGTAGAGGTGAACGGCGCGCCTCAGCCGCGCTCAGCCCAAGCGCTCTGGCTGTAGAACTTCATGGTCACCGCATGGATGCTGCCGTCGGCGATCCAGGGATTGAGATGGCTGTAGACCTGCTGCTGGCGCTTGACCGGGCCGAGCGCGGCCAACTCGTCGCTGATCAGGTTCAACTGGAAATTGCAGCCTTCGCCTTCGACTTCCACCACGGCTCCCGGCAGTTTCTCTTCCAGGAATTGTTTCACTTGTGTGGCCTGCATGTTGAACCTCGATCGACGCACGAATACTTGACGGCAGAGCCTGGGCTCGCGGGCCGGCAATGATACAAAAAAAGCCTTGCGCCTGCGAATCCGCAGATCGGACGCGGTCAGGCTTCCAGCGGCAGGACCTCAAGCACCTCGCTCACCTGCGCGATCTGCCGCATGTCGCAGGGCAGATTGCGTACCACCAGCGACTTGCCGGCCTGCCTGACATCGCGCATGAACGACAGCAGCAGGGAAACGCCGACGCTGCTGGATTTCTCCACGTCGGCGCAGTCGATGACCAGACGATTGACGCTGCTCGCCGCGATCAGCTCGCGACCGGCTTCGCGCAAGGCCGGCCCCGAGCCGTAGTCGATCACGCCGACCAGGGCCAGTTCACCCGGCGCATCCTCGCGAATGCTGGCAAGGCTGACGTCGCTCATTGCGCGGCCGCCGCCTTCTTGCCGGCGTCGGTTTCCTTGGCCTTCTCGACCACCTGGGCCCAGCCGTCGATGGTCTTGTCCAGGTCGTTGCCGTTCTTCTGCATGGCGTCGGCGAACTGGTCGCGGAACAGCTTGCCGATGTTGATGCCGTTGATGATCACGTTGCGCAGCATCCACTGATCGTTCAGCTTCACCAGGGTGTAGGAAATCGGGTAGACGGTGCCCTTGCTGTCGGTGACGTTCATGCCGACCGTAGCGCGCTCGCCGTCTTCCTTGGCGGACTGCACCTTGATGTCCTGGTTGTCGTACTCGAGCAGCGCGTTGCCGTAGAACTGCATCAGGCTGCGCTTGAAGTTTTCCTCGAAGCGGCTGATCTGCTCGGGCGACGCTTTGCGCGAGTACTTCACGGTCATGATGCTGCGGGAAATGCCCTGGGAGTCGACCACCGGCCCGAGGATGTCGTTGAGCGCCTTGTAGAAGGCTTCGCGGTCGGTGCTGTACTGCTGCTTGTTGGCTTGCAGGTCGGAAAGCAGCTCGTCCACGGTCTTTTGCACGACCTGCTGCGCAGAGGGCGCGGCGTTGGCGAAGAGCGGCAGAGCGGCAAGCAGGATCAGCAGGCCGTGGCGCAAGGCAGTCATCATGGTGCACATCCTCATTTGGCTTCTTTATTCACCGAATTCATCAGGAACTTGCCGATGAGGTCTTCCAGCACCAGCGACGATTGCGTGTCGCGAATGGTACCGCCCTCCTTCAGCACTTCCTCCTCGCCGCCGACGCTGATGCCGATGTATTTCTCGCCCAGCAGGCCAGCCGTGAGGATCGACGCGGTCGAATCGGTCGGCAGGTTGTTCACCGACTCGTCTATCGCCATGGTCACGCGACCGGTGTAGGTATCGCGGTCCAGGTCGATAGCGGTGATCTTGCCGATGTTGACACCGGCCATGGTCACCTTCGCCCTTACGGTAAGACCCGCAATGTTGTCGAAGTGCGCATACAGCGTGTAGGTATTGGTATCCGCCGTCGGCGACAGACCGCTGACGCGCAGGGCGAGCAGCAGCAGTGCCAGCAGCCCGGCCAGAAGAAACAGGCCGACACCAATTTCGAGGGTGCGGATTTGCATCAGAAATCTCCAAACATCAAAGCGGTCAGAATAAAGTCCAGCCCGAGCACGGCCAGAGAGGCGTAGACCACGGTTCGGGTCGTCGCGCGGCCGATTCCTTCGGAGGTCGGCTCGCAGTCGTAGCCCTGGAACACGGCGATCCAGGTCACCACGAAGGCGAAAACGACGCTCTTGATAACCCCGTTGAGCACGTCCGAGGTGAAGGTGACGCTGCCCTGCATGTTCGACCAGAAGGAGCCTTCGTAGACTCCCAGCCAGTCCACGGCGACCATCGCCCCGCCCCAGATGCCGACCACGCTGAAGATCATCGCCAGCAGCGGCATGGAAATGAAACCGGCCCACAGGCGCGGCGCGATGATGTACTTGAGCGGATCGACACCGATCATTTCCAGGCTGGAAAGCTGCTCGGTGGACTTCATGTTGCCGATCTCGGCCGTCAGGGCCGACCCGGCGCGGCCGGCGAACAGCAATGCGGTGACCACCGGGCCGAGCTCGCGCAGCAGGGTCAGCGCGACCATCTGGCCGACCGCCTGGTCCGAGCCGTACTTGCTGAGGATGTTGTAGCCCTGCAGCGCCAGCACCATGCCGATGAACATGCCGGAGACCACGATGATCGCCAGCGACATCACGCCGACCGAATACAGCTGGCGAACCAGGAGCTGCATGCCGCCGCCCAGCTCGCTACGCCCGAACAGGGCACGCGACAGGAACAGCGTGGAACGCCCCAATGCGGCGAGCGTGTCGATGCCGGCCTTGCCGAGCAGACGCACCCGTTCGAGGAAAGACTTCTTGCGCATCAGCGCCCCCCCAGGAGTTCGTCGCGGAAGTCCGCCGCCGGGTAGTGGAACGGCACCGGACCGTCCGGAGTGCCTTTCATGAACTGGCGGATGCGCGGGTTATCCGACTCGCGCAGGGACTGCGGCGTACCGTGGCCAAGGACTTGGGAATCGCCCACCACATAGATGTAGTCGGCGATGCTGGCGGTTTCGGCGAGGTCATGGGAAACCACGATGCTGGTGATGCCGAGGGCATCGTTGAGCAGCCGGATCAGGCGCACCAGGACGCCCATGGCGATCGGGTCCTGGCCTACGAAGGGCTCGTCGTACATGAGTATCTGCGGGTCCAGCGCGATGGCCCGGGCCAGCGCGACGCGGCGCTTCATGCCACCGGAGAGTTCGTCGGGCATCAGCTCTACGGCACCGCGCAGGCCGACCGCCTGCAGCTTCATCAGGACGATGTCACGGATCATTTCTTCGGGCAGCTTGGTGTGAACGCGCAGCGGAAACGCGACGTTCTCGAACACGTCGAGGTCGGTGAACAGCGCGCCGCTCTGGAACAGGACGCCCATCTGCTTGCGCATGTCGAACAGTTCGTGGCGCGACAGGCACGGCAGGTTGTACCCGTTGACCCACACCTCGCCACTGGAAGGCTTCAGTTGGGCGGCGATGAGCCGAAGAAGGGTGGTCTTGCCACTGCCGGACGGACCCATGATCCCGGTGACCTTGCCACGCGGGATGCGGATGTCGACATTGTTCATGATGCTACGCGTGCCGCGCATGAAGGTGACGCCCTTCAGCTCGACCGCATAACCGTTATCGCCGCTCATTGATACTCCTTGCCACACAGCCTATGCAGCAGACGCCGTGCGCTCTAGGGAGGGCACAGGCGTTTTGCGGCCAGCCGGTTTGGGCGCGCACTATAGCACCGCCGCGACAGCGCCCAAAGGCGGCGACGCATGCGGTTGCATGTTTTGCCTGCGTGCCCCGGGCGAAGGCAGGTGAGCGTCAACGGCCTTTGCCGGTATAATCGTTCCCTTTTGATCGAACCGCCGCCGCCCATGACTCCATCGAACGACCTGATCCAATCGGCCCAACGCACGATCCGCCTGGAAATCGAAGCGATCGAGGGCCTGCTGCCCCGCCTAGACGGCGAGTTCACCCGAGCCTGCGAGTTGATCCTCGCCAGCAAGGGTCGCGTGGTGGTGCTCGGCATGGGCAAGTCCGGCCACATTGGCCGCAAGATCGCCGCCACCCTGGCGAGCACCGGCACCACATCGTTCTTCGTCCACCCCGCCGAGGCCAGCCATGGCGACATGGGCATGATCACCGGCGATGACGTAGTGCTGGCGCTGTCGAACTCCGGCACCGCCGCCGAAATCGTCACCTTGCTGCCGCTGATCAAGCGCCTCGGGATCAAGCTGATCGGCATGACCGGCAATCCGCAATCGCTGCTCGCGCTCGCCTCCGACGTACACCTGGACGCCGGCGTCGACAAGGAAGCCTGCCCGCTGAGCCTGGCGCCAACCTCCTCCACCACCGCCGCGCTGGTCCTCGGCGATGCGCTGGCAATCGCCTTGATGGAAGCGCGCGGCTTCACCGCCGAACAATTCGCCTTCTCCCATCCCGGCGGCGCGCTGGGCCGGCGCCTGCTGCTCAAGGTCGAGAACGTGATGCACAGCGGCGCGGCGCTGCCGCAGGTGGCCAAGGGCACGTCGCTGCGCCAGGCGCTGCTGGAAATGAGCCAGAAGGGACTGGGCATGACGGCGGTGACCGATACGGAGGGTCACCTCGCCGGAATCTTCACCGACGGCGACCTGCGCCGCGCGCTGGACCGTGACCTGGACATTCGCCAGGCGCTGATCGACGAGGTCATGACCGTGCATGGCAAGACCGCGCGCCCCGACATGCTCGCCGCCGAGGCGCTTAAGATCATGGAAGACAACAAGATCAGCGCGCTGGTGGTGGTCGACGAGGCCGACAAGCCGATTGGCGCGTTCAACCTGGGCGATCTGCTGCGCGCGGGGGTGATGTGATGGGCGATGCCGACCTGCTGCAACGCGCCCGGGCGATCAAGCTGGCGATCTTCGATGTCGATGGCGTGCTCACCGACGGCAAGCTGTACTTCCTCACCGATGGCAGCGAATTCAAGACGTTCAACACGCTGGACGGCCACGGCATCAAGATGCTGATCGGCTCCGGCGTGAGTACCGCAATCATCAGCGGACGCAAGACGCCGGTGGTCGAGCGCCGCGCGCAGAACCTGGGCATCCAGCACCTTTATCAGGGTCGCGAAGACAAACTGGTGGTGCTCGACGAACTGCTCGGCCAACTCGGCCTGGACTACGCGCAGGTTGCCTACCTAGGTGACGACCTCCCCGACCTGCCGGTGATTCGCCGGGTGGGTCTGGGCATGGCGGTGGCCAGCGCCGACAGCTTCGTTCGCCAGCATGCCCACGGCGTCACCCGCGCCCGCGGCGGCGAAGGGGCGGCGCGCGAATTCTGCGAGTTCATCATGGCCGCCCAGGGCACGCTCGACGCCGCCCAGTCGGCTTATCTCTGAGGTCCTGCGATGCTCCGTAAACTGCGCACCTTCGGCCCCCTGACCCTATTCGCCGCACTGCTCGTGGCGCTCGGCTACTGGAACATCCGCCCGGAGACCTTCCTCGACCGGCCAGGTGCCAAGGTCGACGAGGCCGAGATCGATTTCTACGCGGACAACGCCCGCACCCTGCAGTACCAGCCCGACGGCAAGTTGCAGTACGAGATGACCGCGACCAAGCTGGAACACGTCAAGGCCAGTGACATCACCCTGGTCAGCGCGCCGGACCTGATGCTCTATCGCGGCACGGACCTGCCTTGGCATGTGCGCAGCGACCGCGCGGAAGTCGCCTCCGGCGGCACCCAGGCCGAGCTGATCGACGCCGTTCGCGTCGAGCGAACCGACGCCAAGGGCCGCCCGACGGTCCTCACCACCAGCCGCCTGACCGTATTCCCCAAGCAGCAATATGCGCAGACCGAGCAAGCCGTTAGAATCGACGCCGCCAACGGGGTGACCACGGCAAATGGAATGAAAGCGTATCTGAATGACAACAGGATGACCCTGAAGTCCAACGTAAGAGGCCAGTATGAGGCTCGTTAACAGTTTCTCCCTCCGTGCTCTTCCCCTGTTGATCAGCCTGGGCGGCGCGCTAGGAAGCGCAGGCGCATGGGCCCTCCCCTCCGACCGCGACCAGCCGATCCGCGTCCAGGCGGACAGCGCCGAGCTCGACGACAAGCAGGGCGTCGCCGTGTACCGCGGCGGCGTGGTGATCACCCAGGGCACCCTGAAGATCACCGGCGATACGGTCACCATCACCCAGGACAAGAACGGCGACATCAAGGTCTTCACCTCGGTCGGCCGGCCCGCCTACTACGAGCAGAAGCCGGCGCCCGACAAGCCGCTGGTCAAGGCCTATGGCCTGACCATCCAGTACTTCGCCGACAACGAACGTATCGTCCTGATCGACCAGGCCAAGGTCGTGCAGCAGGGCAATACCTTCCAGGGCGAGAAGATCGTCTATGACACCCAGCGGCAGATCGTGAATGCCGGTCGCGCGACCGGCAACAACGTCACCGCGCCGCGTCCGCGGGTGGACATGGTGATCCAGCCGAAGAAAAAAGAGCAGCAGGGGCAACCCCAGTAATGGCCACACTGAAAGCCCAGCACCTGGCGAAGAGCTACAAGGGGCGCCAGGTCGTCCGTGACGTCAGCCTGTCGATCGAAAGCGGCCAGGTGGTCGGCCTGCTCGGCCCCAACGGCGCCGGCAAGACCACCTGCTTCTACATGATCGTCGGCCTGGTGCAGGCCGATCAGGGGCGCGTGCTGATCGATGATCAGGACGTCAGCCATCAGCCTATGCACGGCCGCGCCCGCGCCGGCATCGGCTACCTGCCGCAGGAAGCCTCGATCTTTCGCAAGCTCAGCGTCGCCGACAACATCATGGCGATCCTTGAGACCCGCAAGGACCTCGACGGCGCCGGCCGGCGCAACGCGCTGGAAGACCTGCTGCAGGAGTTTCATATCAGCCACATCCGCGACAACCGCGGCATGAGCCTGTCCGGTGGCGAGCGTCGCCGCGTCGAGATCGCCCGCGCCCTGGCGACCTCGCCGAAGTTCATTCTCCTCGATGAGCCCTTCGCCGGCGTCGACCCGATCTCCGTGGGCGACATCAAGCAGATCATCCATCACCTGAAGAACAAGGGCATCGGCGTCCTGATCACCGATCACAACGTCCGCGAGACCCTCGACATCTGCGAGACCGCCTACATCGTCAATGACGGCCGGCTGATCGCCGAAGGCGACGCCGAAACGATCCTGGCCAACCAGATCGTCAAAGAGGTGTATCTGGGCCACGAGTTTCGTCTGTAGCGAAGGCTTTTCGCTACGGAAAGGTTCCCCATCTCTGGAAAATCATTCTAAAATCGGGCATATAATTTGCTTCCGGCAGCGCTCCGGCGCTCAGCAGTGCACAGGCGTTAGACGCCGGTAATCAAGGTCTGCCATGAAACCATCGCTCGTTCTCAAGATGGGCCAGCAGCTGACGATGACTCCTCAGCTGCAACAGGCCATTCGCTTGCTCCAACTGTCCACCCTGGACCTGCAACAGGAAATCCAGGAGGCACTGGAGTCCAACCCGATGCTCGAGCGTCAGGAGGAAGGCGAGGACTTCGACAACACCGACCCTCTTGCCGACGGCGATGCCCTGCCCAATCCCGGCACCCAGGAAGTGGCATTCCAGGAATCCACCGTACCCACCGTGGAGAACCTCGAAGAGGGCGACTGGCACGACAGCGAACGCATCCCCAGCGAACTCCCCGTCGACACCGCTTGGGAAGACGTCTACCAGACCAGCGCCAGCAGCCTGCCGAGCAATGACGACGATGAGTGGGATTTCACCTCGCGCACGTCCAGCGGCGAGAGCCTGCAGAGCCACCTGCTCTGGCAACTCAATCTGGCGCCGATGTCGGACACCGACCGGCTGATCGCCGTGACGCTGATCGACTGCATCAACGACCAGGGTTACCTGGAAGAATCCCTGGCGGACATCACCGAAGGCTTCGATCCGGAGCTCGACATCGAGCTCGACGAAGTCGAGGCCGTTCTGCACCGCATCCAGCAGTTCGAGCCGGCCGGCATCGCCGCCCGCGACCTCAGTGAATGCCTGCTCCTGCAACTGCGCCAGCTACCGCCGAAGACCCCGTGGCTGAGCGAGGCGCAACGCCTGGTCGGCGACTACCTGGAGCTGCTTGGCAGTCGCGACTACAGCCAGCTGATGCGGCGCATGAAGCTCAAGGAAGACGAGCTTCGGCAGATCATCGAACTGATCCAGAGCCTCAACCCGCGGCCCGGCTCGCAGATCGAAGCCAGCGAACCCGAATACGTGGTGCCCGACGTCATCGTGCGCAAGCACAACGAGCGCTGGCTGGTCGAGCTGAACCAGGAAGCGGTGCCGCGCCTGCGGGTCAACCCCCACTACGCCGGCTTCGTTCGCCGCGCCGACTCCAGTGCCGACAACACTTTCATGCGCAATCAGCTGCAGGAAGCGCGCTGGTTCATCAAGAGCCTGCAGAGCCGCAACGAAACGCTGATGAAGGTCGCGACTCAGATCGTCGAACACCAGCGCGGCTTCCTTGAGTACGGCGAGGAAGCGATGAAGCCGCTGGTTCTGCACGACATCGCCGAAGCCGTGGGCATGCACGAATCGACGATTTCCCGCGTCACCACGCAGAAGTTCATGCACACCCCGCGTGGCATCTACGAACTGAAATACTTTTTCTCCAGCCACGTCAGCACCTCGGAAGGGGGCGAATGCTCGTCCACCGCGATCCGCGCGATCATCAAGAAACTGGTCGCCGCGGAAAACGCGAAAAAGCCGTTGAGCGACAGCAAGATCGCTGGTTTACTGGAAGCACAGGGCATTCAGGTGGCACGCCGCACAGTCGCCAAGTACCGCGAATCGCTGGGCATAGCGCCTTCGAGCGAACGCAAGCGACTGATGTAGTCAGCCCCGTAACGAAGGCACCCGCCTTCCCCTGCTCCGGATAGCCGGAGAGCGGCAAAAGAGCCTCAAACGCCAGATTTTCGGTGGCAGGCCCGTCAGCCTGTCTCTTCTAAGCGGCAACAAGGAGAAGCGGTATGCAAGTCAACATCAGTGGCCATCAACTGGATGTGACCGACGCCCTACGCGACTATATCGAGGAGAAATTCAGTCGCCTTGAGCGACACTTCGACAAGATCACCAACGTTCAGGTGATCATGGAAGTCGAAAAGCTGAAACAGAAAATCGAAGCCACCCTGCGCATCGCCGGGGGCGAAGTGGTCGCCAATGCGGAGCATGACGACATGTACGCGGCCATCGACTTGCTGGTCGACAAACTGGATCGCCAGCTGATCAAGCACAAGGAAAAGCAACTGAACCGCCAGCAAGGTGCTGCGGCTCGCTGACCCTCCCCTATGATCCGACTTGAAAATATCCTGACCCCCGGTCGCGCCCTCGTCGGCGTGCCGGGCGGCAGCAAGAAACGTGTACTCGAGCAGATCGCCCAACTGATCGCCCGCGAGTTACCGACCCTAGAAACCCAGGACATCTTCGAAAGCCTGGTTGCCCGCGAAAAGCTCGGTTCCACCGGCTTCGGCAACGGTATCGCCATTCCCCACTGCCGTCTCGCCGGCTGCGAATCGCCGATCAGCGCGGTCATGCACCTGGAAACGGCGGTCGACTTCGACGCCATTGACGGTGCGCCGGTGGACCTGCTATTCGTCCTGCTGGTGCCGCAGGCGGCCACCGATGAACACCTCGAATTGCTCCGCCAGATAGCCAGCATGCTCGACCGTGCCGAGGTGCGCGAGCGCCTGCGTGCGGCGGATAGCAGCGAGGCCCTGTATCAGGTCGTGGTGGACGTACAGAGCGGGCACTAAGACCAACCTATGCGTCTGATCATCGTCAGCGGCAGATCCGGATCGGGCAAGAGCACCGCGCTCGACGTGCTGGAAGACAGCGGCTTCTATTGCATCGACAACCTCCCAGCCGGCCTGCTGCCAGAGCTCGCCGAGCGGGCGCTGATCCACACCGAACTCGCCCAGCCGCTGGTCGCCGTGTCCATCGATGCGCGCAACCTGCCGAGCCACCTGCAGCGCTTTCCCGAGTTGCTCGCCGAAGTCCGCGCCCGGCACATCCAGTCCGACGTGCTGTTCCTCGACGCGGAGCCGGAGACGCTGCTCAAGCGTTTCTCCGAGACCCGTCGGCGCCATCCGCTGACCAGCGCCACCCGCTCGCTGGCCGAAGCCATCGACGATGAAAGCCAGCTGCTCGGCCCGATCGCCGACCTCGCCGACCTGAAGATCGACACCACCCACCTCAACCTCTATCAGTTGCGCGACACCATCAAGTTGCGCCTGCTGAACAAGCCCGAACCCGGCACTGCCTTTCTCATCGAATCCTTCGGCTTCAAGCGCGGGATGCCGGTAGATGCCGATCTGGTGTTCGACGTGCGCTGCCTGCCCAACCCTTACTGGAAACCGGAGCTGCGCGAACATTCGGGCCTGGAGCAACCGGTGATCGACTACCTTTCGGCGCAGCCGGACGTGCAGGAGATGTATCAGGACATCAGTACCTATCTGCAAAAATGGCTGCCGCGCTTCGCCGCCAGCAACCGCGCCTATGTCACCGTCGCCATCGGCTGCACCGGCGGGCACCATCGCTCGGTCTACCTTGCGGAACGCCTCGGCGCCGCCCTCAAAGAACAATTGAAGAACGTCCAGGTTCGCCACCGCGACCTTCATTAAGGAACCCGCGATGCCTGCGTGTGAAATCACCATCATCAACAAACTCGGCCTGCATGCACGCGCCGCCGCCAAGTTCGTCGGCGTTGCCGGCCGCTTTCCCTGCGCCGTTCGCGTGGGGCGTGGGCCGGAAAGCCTGGTCGATGGCAAGAGCATCATGGCGGTCATGATGCTGGCCGCCGGGATGGGCACTGCAATTCACCTGCATACCGAGGGCGAGCAGTGCGACGAGGCGCTGGACGCGCTGGTCGAACTGATCAACAACCGCTTCGACGAAGGCGAGTGAGGCGCCGGCTCAGGCCAGCGCCGTATCCAGCACCCTCATCAGGCAGAACCCCAGCACCAGGCAGATGCTCGCCTCGACTTCGAAGTCATTCCGATGCGATTCGGGAATGATCTCGTGAGCGACGGCGAACAGCATCGCCCCCGCCGCCATCGCCAGCCCCCCGGGCAATAGCAGCGTCGAAACGCCCACCAGCCAGGCACAGATCACCGCGAACAGCGGCTCGACCGGCCCGCAAGCCGCACCGATCAGCAGCGCCCGCCCTCTTCCCATCCCAACCCACCAGCACCAGCACCAGCACCAGCACCAGCACCAGCACCAGCACCAGCGAGATGATCAGCCTTCCGGCAGATCCTGCAACGCGATGCCCCACGCCAGGCAGTCCGCTCCGGCCGGTCTCGCGCCGGCCGAAACGCCCGCCGCCGTGCCATCGAGGATGTGCAGGGACGACGGCGATGACGAACAGCAGCACCTGCGGCGACAGCGGCCAACGACCGAGCGCTTCCGCTTCCAGGTTCGGCTGCGGCGGCAGGTGACCCAGGCCGAACAACGCGCGGATACCGATGATCACTTGCAGGGCTTTTGAGGACGAACGGAAACGGTCGCCTGCGCGAAAGGAGCCGGCGATCGCAAAGAAGGGAGTGGTGCTACACGTGGCTGTCGTGCTGACAGCCGGGGAAGCAAGGAGCGCGACGGAGGCTCAGGCGAGCCCCATCTCCTTGGCTTCCTGCTCGCGCTTGAGTTGCTCGTCGAGCCAGGCAACGAGGTTTTCCGGCTGCTGCAGCTGCTTGATGTCCTCGCCCAGGTACACGTTGTCTTCCTCGAGGAAAGCGCTCTGCTGGCGCGACAGCCGCCGCACGATCTTCGGGTTCACCGCCTGCTGCGGATCCAGGTCGAAGCAGTCGCGGAACAACTGCTCCTCGTTTGCCACCTCGTCGCGCACTTCCTCCAACTGATCGGTGAGCACGCGGTTGAAGTGCTTGAGCTTCTCGTCGGCCAAGTCGGCGAGGTTGCTCGGCCGGATCTGCTCGATCTCCAGCTGCAATTGCAGCAGGCTCAGCAGGTTGCTGCGCTCGTAGGCCTGGTTGACCTGCTGCATCAACGCCGTCTTGCGCTCGCGTTCGGCGCTGTCGGTCTCGCGGTCCGGATGCAGGCTGCTGGCGAGCTGCCGGTAGACCTCGCGCACGCTGCGACTGGCCTGACGCCGCGCCTCTTCGTCATGCCGCCCACGCAGCAGCCGCGGGCGCTCCGCCGTGGGCGGCGGCTCTGCGCTCGACAGCCCACGCGACTCGCCCCCTTCACCGCCCTCCACGGCACCGGCGGAATCCACCGTTTCACCCGCCAATGCGTCCTGCAGGGCCTGCGCCTGCTGCACCAGGGTGTCGAAATCCAGGCGGCTGTGGCGCTCGACCAGCCCGCGCAGGATGTCGTCCTTCTCGCCGCCCTCGATCAGCGGCAGCACCGAATCGAGAATGATCTCGTCGACCAGCTGACGGTGCGCGGCGCTCAGCTCCACGCCGGCCGAAGCCCGATCGAGTGCCTCGGCGAGTTGTCGGTTGAGCGCCCAGTGCGCGTCCAGCAGCGGCAGGTAGGTCTCGCCGAAGAAGCGCTCGTAGTCGTCGATCACGCCCTGCCAGGCCTCCAGACGCTCGCGTTCGCCTTCGAGGGTTTCCACCAGGCCGTTGAACTTGCGCTGGGTCCCGGATATCGCCTGCCCCGGCGCCGGCTTGGCGCGCAGCAGTGTTTTTTTCTTCGCCATGTCAGCTACCCGCCACCGTCATCTTCTCGATCAGCACCGAGCCGGTGCGGATGTTGCTGCGCAGTTCGAGGTCACTGCCGACGGCGACGATCTGGCGGAACATGTCGCGCAGGTTGCCGGCGATGGTGACTTCCTGCACCGGGAACTGGATCTCGCCGTTCTCCACCCAGTAACCGCCGGCGCCGCGCGAATAGTCGCCGGTCACCAGGTTGAGCCCCTGGCCCATCAGTTCGGTGACCAGCAGCCCGCGGTCCATGCGCTTGAGCAGGGCCTTCTGGTCTTCCTCGCCGTGGGTGACGAACAGGTTGTGCACGCCTCCGGCGTTCGCCGTGCTCGGCATACCAAGCTTGCGCCCGGAATAGGTGCCAAGCACGTAGGAGACCAGCTCGCCATTGGCCACGAAAGGCTTGGCGTAGGTCGCCAGGCCGTCGCCGTCGAAAGAGGCGCTGGCCATGGCGCGGGGAATGTGCGGACGCTCGTCGAGCGTCAGCCACTCGGGGAACAGCCGCTCGCCCAGCGCGCCTTCGAGAAACGAGGATTTGCGGTAGAGGTTGCCGCCGGACACCGCGGCGAGGAAATGACTGAACAGCCCGGTCGCCAGCTCGGCGGCGAACAGCACCGGCACTTCGCAGGTCGGCACCGGGCGCGCACCAAGGCGGCTCACCGCGCGCTCGGCGGCGCGCCGGCCGCTGTATGCCCGCGCC
>NZ_JASCPA010000079.1:0-16067 GCF_029959715.1 Pseudomonas sp. PS02288
CCCCCCATTCCACCCCGCGCGCCGCCCCGGGGCGGGGGGGGGCCCCCCGGGGGGGGGGGGGGCCGCGGACGGCATCAGATGCCGATGCTGGCGAGAGTCTGCATCACGTTTCGCAGGGTGCCGGCGAGGGTGGGATGGCTGACTTCGAAACGCTCGACCGCCAGGTTCACGCCGTCCACCAGGTTCGGGCTGGGCGGCTGGGTGTTCTCGTAGGCCAGCTGGATCTCGATCTGGTTCATCACCTCGATGATCGACGCGCGCTCCTCATCGTTGAGTGGCGGTTCCTGGTCCAGCTGTTTGCGCAGGTCTTCCAGTTGCAGCTGCAGGTCGTTTGCAGACATGGCGATTCTCCCTTCTTGTTTAAGCCAGAACATGGACCCTGCACCGATTCGAAAGGTCCGTGAGATTGGTTTCAGGTTATCACCGGGAACGCCGCGGCGGGCGCGTGGGTCAATGAGCCCGCCGGTGTTCGAGCGGATTTGCTGACCGCGGGCAAGCGCTGCGTCGATAGGCGCACAAAACGCCCCGCGAAACCGGCACTGACGGGCTACCGGCGGCGGAGCACGCTTCACGGGTTTTGTATCAAGCCCTATACTGCGCGCCCGGACGTGGCGGGCCGCCACAGGATTTTTCAAGGAGACACCTCATGCGCGACATCGGTACTGGCTGGATTCAGGGCGTTGCACGCTCGTTCGCCTGTGTTGCCCTGGCACTGCTTCCGCTGGTCGCCCACGCCGCTGAAGAAGATCCATGGGAGAGCGTCAACCGCGGCATCTTCCGCTTCAACGACACCCTCGATACCTACGCGCTGAAGCCGCTCGCCCAGGGCTACCAGGCCGTCACCCCGCAGTTTCTTGAGGACGGCATCCACAACGTCTTCGGCAACATCGGCGACGTCACCAACCTGGTCAACAACCTGTTGCAGGGGAAAGTGCATGACGCCGGCGTCGATACCAGTCGCCTGATCTTCAACACCACCTTCGGCCTGCTGGGCTTCTTCGACGTGGCCAAGCACATGGGCCTGCAGAAGAGCGATGAAGACTTCGGCCAGACCCTCGGCGCCTGGGGCGTCGGCAGCGGCCCGTACGTGGTGCTGCCGCTGTTCGGTCCGAGCACGCTGCGCGATGCGCCGGCGCGCATCCCGGACAGCTTCCTCAACGTCTATCCGTACATCGACCATGTGCCGACCCGCAACGTGACCTTCGCCGTCGACACCATCGACACCCGCGCCAGCCTGCTGGACGCGGAGAAGATGATCAGCGGCGACAAGTACGTGTTCCTGCGCAACGCCTACCTGCAGAACCGCGAGTTCCGGGTCAAGGATGGCGACGTCGAAGACGACTTCTGAGTCGGATGCAGAGACGAAGAAGGCGGCCAATGGGCCGCCTTCTTCGTCTCTGCAGGTTCAGTTCATCGACAGGATCGCGAGGCCGAGGGATTGCCGTCCGTCGCCCAGGTCGGCGACACGCACCACTTCGGCCTCAGCGTCGAGGCTCTTGAGCTGGGCGTGATCGGAACCGATGTGCACCTGGACCTTGTCGCCCATGGCAAGCGCGCACTCGGCTTCCAGCTGCATGCCGGTGCTGGAGAGGTTCAGGCACAGCGCGGGGATCTCCTGGCCGGCGTGCCTGAGAACCACGGGGGCTTCGACTCGCATGCGGATGAAATCGCGTTTCTCGCTGTAGGCGTGATCATTCTGGCTCATGGCCCTGTCCTCTCGTTATTGTGCGGCGCGTTCCGGCTCTTATAACCCCCGTCGATTTCAGGTGTAAAGGCCACTCCGGCCATGCTGGCCAGATGCTTGAATCGACTGGCGGATGGGAGTACCGTCTGCGCCTGAATCGAACCGGTGAAGCGCCCTGGCTGATCGGCCAGGAGCATAAGTCCAACCGTCCGCGGCGCCGTTTGCCTGGATACCTCATGCACAATCCCAGTGCCAAGCTGCTTATCATCGATGACGACGAGGCCGTACGTGCAAGCCTCGCGGCCTATCTGGAAGACAGCGGCTTCAGCGTTCTGCAAGCGAGCAACGGCCTTTCCGGCCTGCAGATCTTCGAACGCGAACATCCCGATCTGGTGATCTGCGACCTGCGCATGCCTCAGGTCGACGGGCTCGAGCTCATTCGTCGTATCGGCGCCCTCGAGGTCGAGACGCCGGTCATCGTCGTTTCCGGTGCCGGCGTGATGAGCGATGCCGTCGAGGCCCTGCGCCTGGGCGCCGCCGACTACCTGATCAAGCCGCTGGAAGACCTGGCCGTGCTCGAGCACTCGGTGCGTCGCGCGCTGGACCGTGCCTACCTGCGGGCGGAAAACGACCGCTACCGGGTCAAGCTGGAAAACGCCAACCGCGAGCTGCAGGCCAGCCTGCACCTGCTCCAGGAGGACCAGAATGCCGGCCGCCATGTGCAGATGAACATGCTGCCGGTGACGCCCTGGACCTCGGACGGCCTTCATTTCGCCCACCAGATCATTCCTTCGCTGTATCTGTCCGGAGACTTCGTCGACTACTTCCGTGTCGACGATCGGCGGATCGTGTTCTACCTCGCGGATGTTTCCGGGCATGGCGCCTCGTCCGCCTTCGTCACCGTGCTGCTGAAGTTCATGACCACCCGGCTGCTCTACGAATCGCGGCGCAACGGAGTGCTTCCGGACTTCAAACCGTCCGAAGTACTCGGCCACATCAATCGCGGGCTGATCAACACCAAGTTGGGCAAGCACGTGACCATGGTCGGGGGGGTGATCGACGAGGAGCGCGGTACGCTTACCTACAGCATCGGCGGGCATCTGCCGTTGCCTGTTCTCTTCGATGGCAAGGAAGCGCGTTACCTGCAGGGGAAGGGATTGCCGGTCGGCTTGTTCAACGAGGCCACCTACGAGGACAACCTCCTCGAGTTGCCGGAGGCGTTCAGCCTGACGCTGCTCTCGGATGGGATTTTGGACCTTTTGCCGGGCGATACGCTCAAAGACAAGGAAGCCGAGTTACCGCAGCTTGTGCGGTCGGCTGGCGGCACCCTAGACGGGTTGCGTCAGGTTTTCGGATTGGCCACGCTGGGCGAAATGCCGGATGACATCGCCCTCCTGGTCCTGAGCAGGAACCTTGCATGAGTAGCGGTAGAATTCAGTTTGCCGAGCAGGAAGGCACCTTCGTTCTCAAGTTCGTCGGTGAGATACGCCTGACCCTGTGTTCGGCGCTGGATGCCACCATCGAGCAGATTTTCACGGCGTTGAATTTCTCGGCGATCGTCATCGACCTCACCGAAACGCGCAGCATCGACAGCACCACCCTCGGCCTGCTGGCCAAGTTGTCGATTCTCTCGCGGCAGAAGGTTGGCCTGTTGCCGACCGTGGTCACCACCCATCCGGACATCACCCGCCTGCTGCAATCCATGGGCTTCGACCAGGTGTTCAACATCGTCGACCGCCCGCTGCCGTGCCCCGAGTGCCTGACCGACCTGCCGTCGCAGGATCAGTCGGAAGAGGTCGTGCGCGCCAAGGTGCTGGAGGCGCACCGCATCCTGATGGGGCTCAACGAGTCCAATCGCGAGGCGTTCCACGATCTGGTGAATGCACTCGAGCGCAGCTGACCGCTCAGGCAATCCATAATGCAAAACGGGCGATCTCCGCAGGGAGATCGCCCGTTTCGTTTAGGCGACTGCGTCAGACCTTGGCGGCGAGCAGCAGCTCGAGTTTCTCCTGGTCGCGGGCGAACTGGCGGATGCCCTCGGCGAGTTTCTCGGTCGCCATCGGGTCTTCGTTCATCGCCCAGCGGAAACGGCTCTGGTCCAGCACCAGGCGCGATTCGCCCTGGCCGCCGGCGTTCAGCTTGCGCTCCAGGACGCCTTGGTCCTCGTCCAGTTTCTGCAGCAGTTCCGGGCTGATGGTCAAGCGATCGCAGCCGGCCAGTTCCTCGATCTGGCTGAGGTTGCGGAAGCTCGCGCCCATGACCACGGTCTGGTAGCCGTTGGCCTTGTAGTAGGCGTATATGCGCGATACGGACTGGACGCCGGGATCTTCGGCGCCGACGTAGTCGCGGCCTTCGGCCTTCTTGTACCAGTCGTAGATGCGCCCTACGAAGGGCGAGATGAGGAATACGCCGGCATCCGCGCAGGCGGCGGCCTGGGCGAAGGAGAACAGCAGCGTCAGGTTGGTCTGCACGCCGGCCTTTTCCAGCTCCTCGGCGGCGCGGATGCCTTCCCAGGTGGCGGCGATCTTGATCAGCACGCGTTCTCGGCCGATACCGGCCTTGTCATACAGCTCGATCAGGCGCTCGGCGCGACGCAGCGTGGCGTCGGTGTCGAAGGACAGGCGTGCATCGACTTCGGTGGAGATTCGGCCTGGAATGGCCTTGAGGATTTCCTGGCCGACCGCGACGCCGAAGCGGTCGGAGGCAAGGCCGAGGTCGCCGTCGCAACCGGTCACCGCGTTGCCCAGCAGCTCGGCGTAGCGGGGCAGGGAAGCGGCCTTGAGCAGCAGCGAAGGGTTGGTGGTGGCGTCCACGGGCTTCAGGCGGGTGATGGCATCGAGGTCGCCGGTATCGGCGACGACGGTGGTGAATTGCTTGAGTTGTTCCAGCTTTGAGGTCATGGGGACTCTTTCCTGTGCGATGGCCTGACCTTACCCGAGGGGCCCCGCGCCGCTCAAGAGCGCGAGGGCCGGACGGGCCGGGCAGGGCTTTGATCGAATCGGGCGGCGGGCGTTCCTTGGGATTTTTTCGTCAGTGCCCTTCGAGCAGCCCGATGGCCTGATCCAGCAAACCGAGCGGGTCGCGGGTCTTGTGCACATCCACCGATAGCAGCTGGCGAAAGCGCCGGGCACCGTTGAATCCCTGGCCGAGACCCAGTACGTGGCGGGTGATGTGGTGCATGGCGCCGCCATCGGCCAGATGCCGCGCGATGTAGGGGCGCATCGCCCGCAGCGCGTCGGCGCGGCTGATCGGCGGCGTCTCGGCGCCATACAGCGCGCCATCCACCTCGGCCAGCACGTAGGGGTTGTGATAGGCCTCGCGGCCGAGCATCACGCCGTCGAAGGTCTGCAGATGCGCGCGGCATTCGGCGAGGGTCTTGATCCCGCCATTGAGGATGATCTCCAGGTCCGGGAAGTCGCGCTTCAGCTGGGCGGCGATGTCATAGCGCAACGGCGGGACTTCGCGGTTCTCCTTCGGCGACAGGCCTTCGAGAATGGCGATCCGTGCATGCACGGTGAAACGGGTGCAGCCGGCTTCATGCACCTGGCCGACGAAGTCGCAGAGCTGCGCATAGCTGTCGCGGCCGTTGATGCCGATGCGGTGCTTAACCGTCACCGGGATCGCTACCGCATCGAGCATCGCCTTCACGCAGTCGGCCACCAGTGCCGGATGCGCCATGAGGCAGGCGCCGATCATGTTGTTCTGCACCCGGTCGCTGGGGCAGCCGACGTTGAGGTTGACCTCGTCGTAGCCGGCCTGCTCGGCGAACTCCGCGCAGGCGGCCAGTTCGGCCGGCACGCTGCCGCCTAGTTGCAACGCCAGCGGGTGCTCGGCCTCGTCGTAGCGCAGGAAACGTTCGCGGTCGCCCTTGAGCAGCGCGCCCGTGGTGACCATCTCGGTGTACAGCAGCGCATGGCGCGAGAGGAGGCGCAGGAAGAACCGGCAATGGCGGTCAGTCCAGTCCATCATCGGAGCGACGCTGAATTTCCTGCTTATATGTCTTTGATTTATATGGATATTTTTCAAAATGGCGACCAAGGAAAAAGCTATGTTTTGCTGCATTGGTGCACACGAGGTGCACACAAGGGGCATAACCGGTACAGGTGCTGGGCATTATACAGATGCACCGTAGCGCGCACGCTGGTAGGGGCGAGTTATGGAGGTTCAGCGGGGAAAATAGGTTTTTTCCTGAATTTCCCTCCTCTTCGGATTTAGCAAGTTTTCTCAGAATCATGGCGGCAGGCAGTCAACCGCTAATGAATGAGGAATTGAAAATGGCAGCTTTCACTAAACTAAAGAGTGGGAAATGGCGCGCGCAGGTCAGGAAGTATGGAATTTATCGAAGCGCAACATTTTCGAGAAAGACAGAAGCTAAAGCCTGGGCTGCGGAAGTTGATCGGCAACTAACGTATGTGGCTGTAATGGGGTACTCACAACCGCCCAAAAATGCGACTGTTGAAGATTTAATTTGCAAATATATCGAAACGTCTGTTGCTCGATTTGGTAAGACTAAATTGGCGACTCTCAATATGTTGATTAGGAAAATCGGTCACGTCCGTTTGAGCGGGCTGAATGCAATGGTTATGAGGGAGTTTGTAGACTCAAGGGTCAAAGACGGGGCGGGCGGAGTAACGATTGCTGCTGATTTGTCTTTTCTGTCTTCCGTGCTTAAGTGGGCGCGGCACTCGCGTCGCATTGATATTCAAGATCGCTTGGCTCTTGATGCTAGAGAAAGCCTAAGGCATATGGGGCTTGAAACGAGAAGCTCAGAAAGATCAAGAGAACCTACTGAGGTCGAGCTAAAGCGGCTATACACACACTGGGAAGGGAACTCTAGGCAGGTTATTAGGATGGAAGAGCTAGTTAAATTTGCTCTCGCTACCGGGATGCGATTGGGAGAAATTGCTGGGATCAGGGTGGAGGACGTTAATCGGCAGTCGAGGACAGTTTTGATTAGAGATAGAAAAGACCCTAAGAGGAAATATGGCAACAACCAAGTGGTTCCATTGTTCGATGAGGCTTGGGAGTTACTAGTACCATATCTTTCAACTAAAGCGTCTGGAAGGGTTTTTTTTGTTAATGCGCGTTCGGCTAGCACGGCATTCGCGCGTGCTTGCAAGGCTCTAGGGATTAAAGACTTGAGGTTTCATGAACTGCGTCATAAAGCGACAGCGGATTTCTTTCGGCGTGGTTTGGATATTCCGCATGTTTCCCTTATGACAGGCCACAAGACCTGGGCAATGCTTAAGCGTTACACCGAGATCACTGCGGCGGATGTTCATAGCGCTAGCGCTCGTTTAGCTAGGGTCTAAATGGCGAGGGGGAAAATCTGGAATTTTTTCTGGATTTTCCTCCTCTGCGTATTTGGTCTTGATCTTTATGCTAAGCCTAAATGATCACAGAGGCTGGTAGAGAATGAAAAATGAGTGCCTAGCGGACACTTCCAGACAGCAAGAAATTGCCCGATCTCTTGGCTTTTTGACAGATACGGAGTTGGCTCTCTTGGCCGGTGTTAGGCCGACGACGCTTGAGGCCTGGCGTAAAAGAAATACAGGGCCGAGCTATGTCTATTTTGGGAATCAGCACTTGTATCCGCTAGATGAAGTGAGGGCCTATCTTTCTGAAAGGGTTCGCAGCGGAAAGGAGCGATGTGAGTCAGTCGCTAATTTGTTGTGATGATTATTGGGGAAGCTTGAAGTGATGGATGACTGCTTTTAAAGAGTCTAGGATTGGTGAAAATCCAGAAAAATCTATCTTGTCGCGATTTGCCTTCACTACTTTTTGAGCAAAAATATGTTTGCTATAGGTGGAGGCTGCTGGTGCGTTCGGGGTGTGCACGCAAAATGTTTTCTTGTCGACAATTGTCGCAAGCGTAGGTTTAGTGAAGAAGTCCTCCATCATTGAGTCTTTGCCATTGGCTAATGGTGTTGCTACAACATACAAATTTTGTGCTATGTAGTAGAAATTTTTGCTTCTGTCGACCTGCTTGTTCTTTCCTGTTCCTATTGTATAAGTGTCTTTTGTTGTGGTTTTGACTGCGCCGAAGATGCTCTGAGAGCCTTTGTCGTTATCTATAAGAACGATGGTTGGGTATTTGGGGGCTGTGTTGTGGTATTTTCCACATTGATGTGCGTATTCGCATATCAATCTGGCGATGTCAGCGGTTCCGCCGTTTAGGCCAAGTATTCTATGGGTAAGCTCAGAGTAATTAATAAAACGAACTTTTAATGTTTTCTTTCCTTGTGCGTCGATGTTTGCTAGCTCTGGATAATTTGCAGCCAAGCTTCGAATTGCGCATTGAATGTAAACATTGTCGGTCTTCCCCTCGCAGATAATGGTGGGAAGTGATGTGCTGTAAAAGAATTTGAAGAACAAAAAATCTCGGTGCGTTTTTTCAATTGCTGTTAGCTTTTGATCTTCAGCACGAATTCCATTGTTCTTGATGAGCTTGTCTCTATTGAACCTGTCTACCATGTAGATATAGCTAAAAATGCCTTCCAGCTGGTTCAGTGAACCTACGGTCATTTTTGGAGGCTTTTGTTTTTCGGCTACGCTGGCTTTGTCGGGGATGTTAAATTCCCCGTCATGAAAAAGTTTGTGCGCCATGGCGCGCGCAAGCTTCCTGTAATCTGCGCTGGTATGTACCTTTTGGTTGACGACTAAGCCCGTTACTGTTTGTTGTGACTTCCGATAAGTCATTCTTGTTTTGGCCGCATTTAGTGAGAAGCCGCATTTGTTAATGGCTTTTTCCAACTGCGTGCTAGGCATCCACTCTTCAGTTTTTGAATCTTGCACTGCTATTGTTGAAGGGAATGTCGTTTTGTTTGTTGAAAATGTTATGTCGTCAGCATATCTGGAGTAATGGCAGCCAGATTTTTTAGCTAGGGATACTAGTCTTATGTCTATCAGGTGACCAATTAGATTCGAAATGACAGGTGAGCATGGGCTTCCCTGTGGCAGGCTGTTTTTGTGGCATGCGATCTGCGCTATAACTGTCGCTACTTTTGGTTCTAGCTTAAAGTTATTGTTGCTTATAAAAAAGCCGCGAACCCTTCCTAAGTGAATGGAGCCAAAAAAATCCTGGATATCGATATTGAATACGCTTCTTTTTTTTCTGTGTATATCGGCGTTTGTCATGATGGAATGCTTCCGTATGAAGCCATGCGAAAGCGATGAGCTTATCTGGAGGTCTTGATTCATGTTTTCAAGACAGTCCTGAAGAAGCTCAGATAATTTCTTTTGAAGCGCCTTGAGCTCATCGCATGGAGCCAAAATTGTTCTTGGCGCTCCGGATGACTTAGGGATGGTAAAGGTTGTGTAGAGATTTGGCTTCTTATAAAGAATATAAGATAGGTATTTTGGTTCGTAATTGAGGATGTATGCTAGGTCGCTTAGTGTCTTTGCGTTTCTTAGTATATTTAATTTTGACACTGCTCGTCCTTGAGAGAATTAGTTGAGGTTTATAGACACTCATATGCGACAGTCAGGGAGTAGTCCTGGCGTAAAGATTGTGGAAAATTTGAGGAAGCAATCCCCCACACAATGATTTCAAATGCCACGAACCATGGCAAAAAATCTGTCTATAAACCCCGTTTTAAAGATTATCGCATGGGGTATTGCATGTCTATATCGGCGTTGCTTGACGTGGGTGTCAGGGGCTCGGTCAAAGCCGCAGCCTGCTTGGCGAGGTACGAGCGAGCAGGAACGGGTGTAGACCGAGGCAGAGCGAACCCTTGACGCCGCTTTTGATCGCACACTTCGCGTGGAGGTGGGGAGGTTTACCTCACTACCTCCGAGCGTCTGGGGCGATCCCCAGAGGGGGTTTATAAGGAACGAAGTTCCGTGCATGCAATCCGGCGGAACGCCGGCCCACCATCGAAACGATGGGTAGTGGGTTACACATTGAACTTAATGTTTCTAAAGGCATTGTAAGTTCATGGAAATGTTATATAGTAACCATTACTGAAGTCGACGGAGAAACGACATGAATAATGAAATAGTCACTCTTACCCCTTCCGACATCCGTTTGTTCATGCACGCAGCTATAGACATGCGGCTAAGTGAGCTTGAAGACCTTATTGTCACGAGTATTCAGCATGGCCCTGTAATCTCCCTTAGCGGACGGTTACACCGCATCGAGAAGGAGGCTATCCCTCCTCTCTGTTGGAGTGCGCTGATGGAGTTTGTGGAGTGGGGCGCGGGTATAGTTGCTCATAATACGGAAAGCCAATGTAGCTACTTACTAGCTGACGCCGCTCACGTCGAACGCATGCTTCGGCTCATAGCAAAGCGCTTCGACAGCGACTCAGGGGAAACTGAATCGCAAGTGGTTTTGAATCGCCCGGATCAGGTTCCTCTGGTCAAGCCGCTTCGAAAGCGAGAGGACTCGCCTGAGTTGGGGTGATTACGATGTACGCAATCATTCGGGCGCAGAAACACAAATCTATCTCAGCGGTCGCGCGTTCTGCACGGCACACATTCCGCGAGCAACCAACCCTAAACGCTGATTGTGCCAGTACCCCCAAAAATCGTTTTGTGGGTAGCAGAAGCACCGCAGATTTGCTTAGAGGACTTTCATCCAAGCTGCCGACAGCTCGTCGCAAGGATGCGGTACTGTGCATCGAGTATCTGATCACTGCTTCCCCCGAAGCATTCAGCAAGCATGGCGGGCGTCTGGATGACCTGGGCTCTGGTTATTTTGCAGATGCACTTACTTGGTTGCGGGCGCGGCATGGGGCAGACAATGTGCTCAGCGCTGCTGTGCATCTCGATGAAACGACGCCCCATTTAGTGGCTTACGTAGTCCCGTTGACTCACGATGGGCGTCTGTCCGCGCGGGACTTTCTCGGCGGGCCAAAAGTCCTGCGCGCGATGCAGGACAGCTTTTACTCAGCTTGCGGCCAGCCTTATGGCTTACTACGCGGAATCCCTGGCTCAAAAGCCCATCACGTTAAGATTTCTCAATTCTATTCAGCGCTTCAATCGCCTTTACCCGCAGTGAAACTGAGCATGCGAGATTACGTGGCAAAGACGCTGGGATATGAAACCGAAGCCTGGAAGGAGGCTCAAGTGCAGGCCAAACAGATAGCTCAGCAAGCAACCGCTGATGCGCTACAGCGCAAAGCAGTGCACTCACGAACGCAAGCGTTAGCAGATGCCGAGGCGCAAGCATGGCGCACGGCGAGTCAATTACAGCAGCACGCTCAAGAGCAAGAAAAACGAGAGCTGTAGTGGTCTACTAATCCCGGACACCTTTTTAGGCGAAGATGATCGCCATACAGAGGTGTTTGATGAGCAGACCACGACGTACCTTCACCCCTGAGTTCAAACATGAGGCAGCCTGCCTGGTGCTTGATCAGGGTTACAGCTGTTCCGAGGCAGCCGGATCGCTTGATGTGGGTGAAACAGCACTCAGGCGCTGGGTCAGTCAATTGCAGCAGGAGCGCGGCGGTATTACCCCCGTGGCCAAGGCGCTCACGCCGGAGCAGCAGACGATCCAGGAGCTTCAGGCCCGTATCAACCGGCTGGAGCTTGAGAAGAAAATCCTAAAGGAGGCCACTGCGCTCTTGATGGCCGAGGAGCACGGGCGCAGACGTTGAACTCGATTCGGCGGTTGGCCAGGCACTACCCCGTTCAGCTGTTGTGCTGCGTGTTCGAGTTACCTCGATCTTGTTATTACACCCACTTGGCACGGCGGCGTCGTATTGATGCACGCCGAGTGAGCCTGCGTAGCCGCGTCAACGAACTGTTCAGCCAAAGCCGTAGCTCTGCCGGTAGCCGCAGTATCGTTGCCATGCTCAGGGGCGAAGGCCTTGAGGTCGGGCGCTTCAAAGTCAAGCTTGATGAAGGAACAGGGATTGGTCAGCAAACAGCCGGGCTCTCATGCGTACAAGAAAGCCACGGCTGAACGCCCTGACATCCCCAATGTTCTGGATCGGCAGTTCAGCGTGGCCGCACCAAACAGGGTCTGGTGCGGCGACATCACCTATATCTGGACACAGGGTCGATGGAGTTACCTGGCCGTCGTCCTGGACTTGTATAGCCGTAGAGTGGTGGGCTGGGCGATGTCCGCCAAGCCCGATGCCGACTTGGTCATCAAGGCGCTCGACAAGGCTTACGAGGTGCGTGGCAGGCCGCAGGGTGTCCTGTTTCATAGCGACCAGGGTAGCCAATACGGCAGCCGTAGCTTCCGTCAGCGGCTCTGGCGTTATCGAATGACGCAAAGCATGAGCCGACGGGGAAACTGCTACGACAACGCCCCCATGGAGCGGCTGTTTCGTAGCTTGAAAACGGAATGGGTGCCGACAGCGGGCTACATGACGACAACGCTGGCCGAGCAGGACATTGGCCGCTATCTCATGCAGCGCTACAACTGGACAGGGCCGCATCAGTACAACGGTTTCATGCCGCCGGCGGTTGCAGAGGAAAAACTCAATTCTGTGTCCGGGAATTGTTGACCACTACAATGTGTCTGAATCTTTGCCCTGTTCACCAATGCCTCCCCAGCTACGGAAGAGCGACTCAAGGATGTCGTAGAGGCGTTGATTGACAGTAACGTCTTTGAGGTCGATCAGGCTGGGCATACGGGGTGTCCATGAGGGCATTATCGGGGCATGATACGGGTGTGCTGAGGTGCACACCTTGCGCACACAATGGCTTGCAACCTATTGATTTATGAGGATTTTGCTAACGATCCATCATCGGCGCGACGGAGAAGCGTCTGCTTATAGCGCCCTGATGAGCAGGGGATTTTTCTTTCGAGTTGTGCAAGATGAAGCCCGGTAGCGAAGCGGTTGCTGCATGCGGCATGCAAGTGAATGCGCTGCAAGTCGGTCAGTCGAACGACCGAATGCGCGGGAAGGGGCGCATTGTAAAGCCTGGCCGCGGCAATTGCGTCCCGGGCGATGGGCGCGTGGCGCAGGGCGCTGGTGTGACGTTCAGTTCCGGGGCGGGCTCAGGGTCTGCGATCTCTGGGAACGGCGCGCTGTTCCTCCGGGTAATCCGGGTCCGGGGCGCCGTCGGGCAGGAGGTGCTCCACGCGCTCAACGGCTTCGTTGCCGAGCTTCTCCCAGGCGCGTTCCAGCGCCTTTCGCTGCAGGTCGCGTGGCTCGATGAGCCAGCCGACTTCCAGTTCGCCCTTGTGATCGTGGATCGAGCGTAGGTAGGGAAACAGCGAGGGCTCGCCCTGGTGTTCGAGAACGGCTTCCGCATAGCCAAGCGAGCGGTTCAACCGCGCTATACGGCCTTCGTCGTGCTGATACGCGGTGATCAGGATCTTGTGCATCTCGCGGGGCTCGCTCGGGCGATAAATGGCTGCTCTGGGCGGTAGACCCGGCGAATCGCCGTGCAGTTTCGACGGGCGAGGTCCGCTGATCGGCAAACTGCGCCGGCTCCGGGCCACTGTGGCTCGGCACCGAACGCGTGCCGCTCAGCTCAGCAGCGCCTGGCCCACCGTGCGCACGAGAATGCCCAGCGCGGCGCCGGCCACGGCGGGCTTCCAGACTTTCGCCACGCGCGGACCGGCGGACATCATGATCGCCACGCCGGGAAGATCGAGGGTATGGATCAGCCAGCCGGCGCTGGCGTTGATGAACGCCGTGTCGATCTGGCCACTGCGCTGCATGTCGACCAGCACGCCGAGCACGGCCGTACCGCCGGCCATGCATTTGGTCAGGGTGAGCATGATCACCGCGGGGTCGACGTTCGCCAGTTGCAGGGCCGGTGCGGCGATGGACTCTATCAGGGCGAAACCGCCGGCATCCCTGATCACGCCGACCGCCACCAGCGCCAGCGCGACCATGGGAATGGCGCCGAAGGCGATGCGCACCGCTTCGGCGCCAGCGTGGTTGATAACCGCAATGACGCCCTTGGGGTCGTTGAGGGTCGCGTGAGCAACGCTTTCATCGAGCGTCGCTTCCTCGGACGACAGCTTCCTGCCGAACAGGTAGTAGGTGGCGATAGCCGCAACCAGCCCGCCGAGGATGGACAGCGCGAGTACCCGCCCGAGGTTCAGCCCCAGCGCCATGAGCGGGAACACCACGTTGGCCTGGCCCATGGCGAACACCATCGCCAGGGTGGCGGCGAGATGACGGTCCGAGGTGCCGCGCCGTTCCATCGTGGAGAGCGTCGCCAACGGGGCCGCGAAACTGACGAAGTTCACCTGCAGCAGCGCGAAGACGCTCAATCCGGTAAGGCCGGCCGGGCGCAGCGCGGGGGAGATCTTCGCGACGATCCAGTCCATGATCCCGGCCGCTTCGAGCAGCCGCATGATCGCCAGCATGACGACCATGATGGGCAGAAGTACGAACAGGGCGAGTTCAACGGCCGATCGGCCAGCCGTCATGATGATGCTGATGATGTCCACGGGAGTTTCCGGTCAGTGCCCTGGCGTGCGGGTTTCAGAGGGGCGGTGATACTACCGGATATGAAAGCGTTTTATCGGGGAGCGACCTTCCGTTGTCTGCGCCCACCGCCCTCGGCAGCCTGCGTCACGCGATGGCAGGGTACTCGCCGGTGCCGTCCGGCCATTCGGTCAGGACCTGGAAACCGTCTTCGGTGACGGACACCATGTGTTCCCACTGCGCGGAGAGGGACTGATCCTTGGTGACCACGGTCCAGCCGTCCGGAAGCTGCACCACGTGGCGCTTGCCGGCGTTCAGCATGGGCTCGATGGTGAAGATCATCCCGGTTTTCAACTTCATCCCGTGGCCGGGATGGCCGTAGTGAAGAATCTGCAGTTCGTCGTGATAGATCCGCCCGATACCGTGGCCGCAGTACTCGCGGACGACGCTGAAGCCGGCGTTCTGCGCCACCGTCTGGATGGCATGACCGATGTCGCCGGTGGTGGCGCCCGGGCGGACGACCCTGATACCGGCGCACAGGGCGTCGTAGGTGGTGGTCACCAGCCGGCGTGCCTCCGGGGATGCCTCGCCCACCAGGTACATGCGGCTGGTATCGCCGTACCAGCCGTCCTTCACTACTGCGACGTCGATGTTCACGATATCGCCGTCGCGCAGCACGCGCGCGGAGGGGATGCCATGGCAGACCGTCTGATTGACGGATACGCACAGGGTTTTCGAGTACCCGTGATAGCCCACGTTGCCTGGAATGGCCTTCAGCTCATCGACGATGAAGGCGTTGCATAGCTGATCAAGCGAATCGGTGGTGACGCCCGCTTTCACGTGAGGCGCGATCATCGCCAGTACCTGCGCCGCCAGGGCACCCGCGGCACCTGAACGGGCGATCTCTTCGGGGGTGTGAATGACCACGGCCGGCCTCATGGCGCCACCTCCGGTGCCGAATCCGCCGCGGGGCGTTCTTCAAGCTCGCAAAGGCGGCTCAGGTTGAAGCCGCCAGCCTGTTCGGCACGTACCAGTAACCGACAGATCGCCCGGTGATCGAGATCGGGGTGCAGCTCGGCAAGCATGCCCATGCGCATCCAGTGTTCGGCCTGCGCGTTGATCGAACGGGACAAGGCGGTGCTGGCGATGCGCAGATTCTCGTGCATCTCTTCGGAAATCTTCACGATACCCATGGTGAGCCTTATACGAAACGGCTATGTATCGTATATTAGTGGCGGGCGATGAGGTTCGCAATTCGGGCATGACCCGCGAGGCGCCAGCCTTTGCTCTGGCCACCTCGATGCATGATTCCCGCATGCCGCGAACTGGCGCATCGCGACCAGCACCGAGTTCCTCAGGAGGCGGCGGACGCTTCACCGATCAGGCGGATCAGCCGGGCGGACGCCTCGTTCGGATTCGGGTTGGCTCGGTGGACCAGGCCGATATCGCGATGGAAGGTGTGGCTGCCGAGATCCACGGCGCGTACCGATACCGGCCAGCGGCGGTAGGTTGCGGCCTGCGGAACCAGCGCGACACCCACGCCATTCGCCACCAGGGCGACGATGGCCTCCTGCTCGTCGAGCTCGCAGACATCCCGCACGGGAAGATGCATCTGCCGCAGAAAACGCTCGACCTGCCGACCACCGAACGAGGACCGGTCGTAGCGAATGAACGGCTGGTTGGACAGCAGCTCCGCCCAGTCATCGCCTGGCACGTCGCGCGGGACCAGCAGGCGGTAGGGCTCGCAGGCCAGGGTCGTCCACTGCAGATCGCTCTGCAGCGAGAAGGGCGGACGGATGACCGCCGCCATGTCGATCTCGCCGGCGTCCACCAGGTTGACCAGCTCCATCGACAAACCGGGAAGCACGCGGGTACGGCAGTGCGGGTTCTCCCGGTGAAACCTCGCCAGCACGCCCGGCAGCAGCGCGCGTTGAACCGAGGCGATGGCGCCGACGCTGACCAGCGCATCGGCCGGGGGGGGGGGGGGGGGGGGGCGCGCCGGGGGGGGGCCGGGCCGCGGGCGCGCGCCCGCGGGGGCGGGG
>NZ_JASCPA010000007.1:0-102611 GCF_029959715.1 Pseudomonas sp. PS02288
CGCTGGACCTCGCCGCGCGCGCCGAGGCCGAGGCGCGCCAGGCGCAACTGACCAAGCCGACCGGCTCGCTGGGCCAGCTGGAAGGGGTCGCGCTGGCGCTGGCCGCCCTGCAGGGCGGCCGACCGGATATCCGCCTGCCCTGGATCGCGGTGTTCGCCGGCGATCACGGCGTGGTCGCCGAGGGCGTCTCCGCCTATCCGCAGGAGGTCACCGGGCAGATGCTGCGCAACTTCGTTGGCGGCGGCGCAGCCATCAGCGTGCTCGCCCGCCAGTTGGACGCACGCCTGGAAGTGGTCGATCTCGGCACCGCCTTTGCGCTCGACGCGCTGCCCGGCGTGCTGCACCTGAACCTCGGCGCGGGCACCGGCAACTTCGCCCGGGAGGCGGCGATGAGCGACGCGCAGCTGCGCCTGGCCTTGCAGGCCGGCCGCGACAGCCTGCTGCGCGCCAAGGCCAGCGGCGCCGACCTGTTCATCGGCGGTGAAATGGGCATCGGCAACACCAGCGCCGCCAGCGCCCTGGCCTGCGCGCTGCTGGGCCTGCCGGCACGCGACCTGGTCGGCCCCGGCACCGGCCTGGATGCCGGCGGCGTGGCGCGCAAGGCGGCGGTGATCGAACGCGCGCTGGCGCTGCACGGCGCGTTTCTCGGCGATCCCTTCGAGGTGCTGCGGCGCCTGGGCGGCTTCGAGATCGCCGCGCTTACCGGCGCCTATCTCGCCGCTGCGCAGGAGGGCGTTGCGGTGCTGGTAGACGGCTTCATCTGCAGCGTCGCCGCGCTGCTCGCGGTGCGCCTGAATCCGGCCTGTCGCGACTGGCTGCTGTTCGGCCACCGTGGCGCCGAGCCGGGCCACGTCCGCGTGCTCGATGCCCTGGCCGCGCACCCTTTGCTCGACCTCGGCCTGCGCCTCGGCGAGGGCAGCGGCGCGGCGCTGGCGGTGCCGCTGCTGCGCCTGGCCTGCGCGCTGCACAACCAGATGGCCACTTTCGCCGAGGCGGCGGTGTCCGACCGATGAGGCTCGACCTGCTGCGCCACGGCGAGACCGAATCCGGCGGCGGCTTTCGCGGCAGCCTCGACGACGCGCTGACCGCCGTCGGCTGGGAGCAGATGCGCGGCGGCATCGCCGCGTGCGGCCCCTGGGATGCGCTGGTCAGCTCGCCGCTGCAACGCTGCGCCGCCTTCGCCGACGCCCTGGCCGCCGAGCGCGGCCTGCCGCTGCACCTGGAGGCGGACCTGCGCGAACTGCATTTCGGCGAGTGGGAAGGGCGCAGCGCCGCCGAACTGATGGAAACCGACAGCAAGGCGCTGGGGCATTTCTGGGCCGACCCCTACGCCTTCACGCCGCCCGGCGGCGAACCGCTGGCGGCCTTCGAGGCGCGCGTGTTCGGCGCCCTGGCGCGGCTGCAACGGCGCTTCGCCGGGCAGCGCGTGCTGCTGGTCACCCACGCCGGCGTGATGCGACTGCTGCTGGCGCGCGCCCGCGGCCTGCCGCGCGGCGAACTGCTCTCGGTGGTGGTCGGCCACGGCGAATGCCATCGGCTGGACCTCACGATCGATCCAACCCCGTAACCTGCGCCGCGCGCAGCGCTGGAGCCCCATGCAGCCGTTCCTGATCGCCCTGCAATTCCTCACCAGCCTGCCGATCCGCCTGCTCGGCATGCCCAGCCCCGAGCAACTGGGCCGCTCGCTGCTGTACTACCCGCTGGTGGGCGCGCTGATCGGGCTGATCCTGCTCGGCGCCAACGCGCTGCTGGTCGGCAGCCCCGCCGCCCTGCATGCGGCATTGCTGCTATCGCTCTGGGTCGGCTTGAGCGGCGCCCTGCACCTGGACGGCCTCGCCGACAGCGCCGACGCCTGGCTCGGCGGCCTGGGCGACCGCGAACGCACCCTCACCATCATGAAAGACCCCCGCAGCGGCCCGATCGCCGTGGTCGTGCTGGTGCTGGTCCTGCTCCTCAAATTCGCCGCGCTGCTGGCGCTGCTGCAACAAGGCGATACCCAGGCGCTCTTCCTCGCCCCCATCCTCGCCCGCGCCACCCCGCTGGCACTCTTCCTCACCACCCCCTACGTCCGCCAAGGCGGCCTCGGCCAAGCCCTGGCCGACCACCTGCCACGTAGCACTGCACGCTACGTGCTGGCAGCCACGGCGCTGGGCGCTCTGCTGATCGCGGGTTGGAGTGGGGCGTGGGTAGTGCTGCTGGCGGTGGCGCTGTTCGCCTATCTGCGGCGGGCGATGATGAAGCGGTTGGGTGGGTGTACCGGGGATACGGTGGGGGCGGTGTTGGAGTTGGTTGAGGTGGGGGTTCTGGTGGGGTTGGCGTTTTAGTCGAGCGGGTGGGAGCAAAGGATTATGAGTTGCCTGGAAACGCTGCAAACCCAGTGAAATGGAGCATCCCATGTTGATGGCGGTGTTCAGCGCGGCGCACCGGCTCGGGAGCGCCCACGCCACCAGCGCGCCAACCACGATTGGGGCTTGCTCGGTGCTGAGCGGGCCTGCCGATGGAAGCGGGGCAACTCGCCCAGGGCGATCCACAGCTCACCCTGCCACTCCAGCAGATTGACCTGCTGGTTGTCCCAGGCCATCAGGCAGCGCGATGGCTCATGCCCGTCTCCTGCCTCACTGTCGCGCAGCGCCGGCAAGGCCACATGGCTGAGCCAGCTACGTAGATGGCGATTCTCCGGATGCGAGAAGCGGCACAACGCCCTGTACATGCCCGACTCACTGAGCACCTCCACCGCCTCCAACTGCCCGCTGGCCAACTGGAAATGCACCATCCGCACCTGGTCGGCATCCATCAGCCGACAGATCCGCTCCGGGTGGCGATGACCCAGCAAGCGCGCAAACTCCCGAGCACAGACCCACGGCTGCCTGTCGATCATCACGCCACGTAACGGGCGGTTATGGCGCATCAGCACGATGGGGATGTAGGCATCTTCCATGAGGCCTCCCGACTGTCAGTCGTTAATGGCGGGTGTGTTCGAGCGTGCGGGCAGGAGAATGCGCACGCATAGCGTGTCTAGGGCGAACGGCTTTTGATACCCTGCCAAAACTAAGATTCTAAAGGTTCCTATATTGGAACTTATGATGGTTCCAATATAGGAACCTGTCAAGGGGGTTAAATTGGATTTACCGGCAAAAATGAAGGCGATACGGGCCAAGGAAAACCTGACCCAGGAAGATTTTTGCCGGGAAGTCGATATCAGCTTGAGCAGTTGGAAGAAGTACGAAGCCTCAATCACCGACATGGGGCTCGCCCCGTTCCTCAAGGTCACTAACCACCCGCGCTTTAAAAAGTACGCACTGTGGCTGACTATCGGAGAAACGGCCCCGGAGTGTGGGCAGATCAGCCCGCTTTGAGGTTTTGGTTGTAGATCTAAGAGTTATGAGCCGCCTGGAGATGCTGCAAACCCAGCGAAATCGGGAATAGCTTACGCAGGTAAAATTAGCTAAAAGCAGCGTGGTTACTGGTGTTGAGAGCAGTTAAGCGAAGGTGCATGAAGCTAGTCGCTGTACCGCTAGTGTACTTCTACCGTGGTTTCGGAATAGGCGTAGAGCTGTAAGGTAGGCCTATTATCCGAATACTAGTATGCTCAATATTATTAGTATTAGAGCTGCATATATAAAGTCAATGACTCTCTTTATGCGGCCATAGTTTTCAATGGCCTCTCTGATAGGGCGCCTTGATATTTTTTTAAGCTCGCTTTCGGCGACTAGGGAACTAAGGCCTTTACTCCAGCTTCTGCGGAATCTTATCTGGGTGCGAATGAATATTTTGTTCTGGTAGCCAGTGAGGAGAATGCTAATCGCTAGCCAAGCAATCGTTGCTATTAGCAGAAATGATGCACTTTCCTTGGTGATAATGCTTTTTGCAATCAGCGTTTGTCTTAATGTTGCAATCATGAGTGTTATGCTTGCATCGCGAAGGAGGCTGGATGTAAGGGCACTTGTTTTTTCAATTATTTTGTTTGTTTCATCAGATACTGTTTTTCGAATGTCGGTTATTGCTTTTAATAGATCGCCAGTTTTAACTAGTAAGTGGTTTTTATAGTCTTCTCGAGAGCTTGAGAGGGAGGGCTTAATGGTTCTTGAAATGTATCTGATCCAGGTTTCAGATTTCTTGGGGTCGTTGTGGGAGAGTCGCTGGCATAGCAGTGTATGCCTTATTTCGACTTCTCTCGATGTTTCAAAAATCCAATTGAGAGCGTCGTGAATGTTGGAGTGTTCGTCTCGCGTGATTGCTATGGTGCGGTTGTCATGCCGTAGGTCTAAGGTCTTACTTCCTTTAATTGAGTAGTGTTTACTTCCATCGATGACTGATATTTCAGATGCTAATAGCATGGATGCTTTAGGTGTGGCAATATCTAGCCATTTTAAAAATAAATCATCAGAAGTGACCGGCTCGCAAGGGGTTATCCAAAATAAGTGGTGATGGTTGATTTGTGAGCCTGTATAGTCTTTTATTATTTTCCTGGGGTCGGCTAGGTCTATATTTCTCTTGTCTTCTTGTACACTGCTTTTGAGAAGATCCCACTTGGTAATGTTGCAGGTCAGAGTCCTGAAGTCGCTAGTGTCTTCATGTATAAAGATATTTTTGGACTTAGTTATCTCGCTTGATTCAAGATTTTTTAAGAATCCTTGAATCGAGAAAAAATAGTTGTTTTCTTGGGTTCTGGCCTTGTTGAAAACAACTAATTCAATTCTGAAGTTTGATAGGTCTTCAAGTGTTGGGAGGTTTATTCTTTCATCAAATTCATCACTTATTTGGAGTGAAAAATTAAAATTCCCCTGGGCAGCTAGATTGTTCAGTTCAAAGGCCAAGAAGTTGTCTGTAGCGTTATGGGGGCGATAAAATGCTGCATCTAATGACTCCCCTTTAAGTGAGAGTCTTGAAAAAATATCAATCATCCGCTTCGTCTTCCAAGACATACTGGTCAGTGACTATTCGGATTATCTTTTTTGCACCATCCTCTTCAAAGAAGATGTTTTTATCTATGTCGCTGCTCGTGTAAATAACTCTTACGCCCTCGTAGGTCTGCTTTATTTTCTTGGAGCCTTGCTTTATCGCTTCATGAGATATTTCAAATTTCTCGTTTGATATTTTCTTCTTTTTCAAGGATGCGACGAAAGCTTTTCTTACTTTTTCTTCTTTGTGTGCCTCGCCGAAAGCCGCTGTTAGAATTTGCTCGTGATTTTCTGGGTCAAATTCTACGGTGTCTTTTACAGCTTGCCGCATCTTGCTCTTAAGCCTTTTTCTTATCTCTAGGGGGATTAGAGCTGATTGAGATTTTGCTGTTTCTTCTAACGCGGCTATAAGCCTCTCCGTTAATAGTGTGCTTGTAAACAGGCGATCGGCTTGCAAGTAGGCCTTTAGTTTTTCGGTAATGTCGCCCTTGTTCCCGCTTCTATCGGTGCAAACTATACTGGACTGCGGGCAATTAATATCGAAAAGTACGGATTTCTGAATTGCTTTTTTGTCTTGCACAAAGTTGTTAAGAAATTGGTTGAGGATAGGCTTTGATTTGCCGTCTTCTAGTATTTCTGTGGTGTACGAAATTACACTCATGTCGTCATATTTTATTATCGCTCCGTAGATTTTATCTTTATTTTTTATTTTCAGAAGCATTAGTGCGCCAGGTATAAGTCTTTTGTCTGACTGAAAAAGCTCCTGGAACTTCTCTGCAAGTCGTTCAGATGTATCAACAAAAGCGTGCTGACTTGTGAGCGCCGTCTTTACCTGATTCTTTACCCAAGAGTCATCTTGAAATCGGTATTTAGTCCCTTTGATCGTTTCTCTTAGTCGATCAATAAAGAATTTAGAGTAATCCGCAGGCGTTTCTACCTCCATGAGAATTCTTGGGGTATTTAAGTCTGGGCTTACTATGTGAAATATGATTCGCTCCAGTTCTGCCTCGTCTGCGATTTGGTATTCGGTCTCTTCTATATTTTCTTCTGTCATTATTGGTTTCTTCTTTTAATGTCGAAGCATTATTGATTGGAAGTGTTAGCGCTGTTCTAGGGTCATAGCCCCTGCATTATTCTGCACTTGGGGAAAGCCGAGCATCCCCAGAACTCTTTTCCCGCTTTCGGCCCTGACTTCACTGTGCGGATCAGTAGTGCGCTGCCACATCTCGGACATTGCCGCTCTGCAGTCGGATCACTACGTCGTTTGAGGTTTTGCACATGCTCGCGGTGGGTGGCGAAGGTTGGCGCGCGGCGGCCGGTTTGCAGGGTGTGCAGCATGGCGTCGACTTCGGTCTCGCTGAATACCGGATGCCGGAATGACTGGATATAGCGGATAAAGCCGATGCCCTGGGTGACGTTGGCCGGCACTTCGGTTTTGAAGGTGCTGCCGCCGACGAAGGTGATGACCGAGTGCAGGTGCTCGGGGCTGACGCCGAGGGTGGCTTCCAGCGCCTTGAGGTGTTTGTAGTTCTGCCGCAGGGGATTCTGGAATTTGGAGGTGTGCTTGTAGAGCTTCTGGGTCCACTGCGCCTGCTTCTCGCTGCCGAAGATCCAGCCGCTCATGTTCTTTGTTTCCAGCACGAAGATGCCAAAGGGCGAGAGGAATACGTGGTCGATCTGCGTGGTGCCGTCGGGCGTGTTCAGGGTGACGTTGTGCAGGCGGCGGTAGGTTTGCCTATCCAGCTGCCAATGGGCGAACAGCCGCACCAGGAGTTCGCCGATATGGCCCTTGGCCCACGGCGATTTGAGCAGGCCGATCAACAGTAGGGTGGGAATCAGCCAGGTGGCCGTGCTGAACAGGGGACGGAGTATTACGGCGTAGTCCATTGCTTCTTCCTTGAGCAAAGCCTTTTGGCAGCCATTGCGATCCGAGAGGTCGAGGCTGCGCGCGGACTCGGATAATGGCTAATTGCCTGGCTTGGCTCAAGGGCTACAGCGTCCACCGATGACAATCGGTAACGGGCGGCGTGAGGTGGAAGAAACCCCACGAAGATACCGGCACACGAGCACGCTTTTACCGATCGACGCAAACTGGGCGATGGCAGCTGCAGGCCATCAACAACGAATGGCAGGGAGGATCTTTCCGATCATCCCTGAACGCAGGCCCGCCCCTACGCCACCATCGCCTCGCACTCCGCCGCGCAGCGCTGGCAGGCCTGGGCGCATTGCTGGCAGTGCTCATGAGAGTGGCGGGCGCATTCCTCGGCGCAGGCCTGGCAGGCTAGGGCGCAGAGGTGGCAGGTTTCTTCGGCGAGGTCGCTGCCGCGGACCATCAGGGCTTCGGCGAGGCGGCAGAGGTCGGCGCAGTCGCGGTCGAGGCGGATGCAGGCGGCCATCATCGTCACGTCGTCCTCGCGCAGGCAGGCGGCGGCGCAGGCTTCGCAGGCAATGACGCAGGCGCTGCAGGCCTGGATGCATGAGAGATAGCGTTGCTCGGTCATCGGAGCGCTCCATGGTTTACCGCGTTTGACCACTAGTGACCGGTGCTTTGGCGGCCAGTTCTGGACGGCCTGACGGAAGGCGCGTCGGTGCCCTCCGGCAGGACTTCCAGGGTGCGACGATTTGACTCCGAGAGAATGCGGGTATATACACGCATCCATGACGACGACCCATTGCCTCTGCACCCAACTGCGTCGCACCGCCCGCGGTGTGACCAAACGCTATGACGACGCCCTAGCCGATGTGGGGCTGACCACGGCGCAGTTTTCCCTGCTGCGCCATCTCGAGCGGCTCGAATCGCCGAGCATCACCGACCTTGCCGCCGCCATGGGGCTGGAGCGCAGCACGCTCGGCCGCAATGTGCGCGTGCTGGAAGGCCAGGGGCTGCTGGAGCTGGGCAATGCGGTCGACCAGCGCAACCGCCTGGTGTCGATGACCGCGCTGGGCCGTGCGCGGCTGGACGACGCGGTGCACGCCTGGAACGACGTCCAGCTACAACTGACGCAGAAGTTCGGCAGCGAGAAGCGCGCGGCGTTGATCGCGCTGCTCGACGAGCTGCATGCCCTCGAATGAAAACAAAAACTTAGGAGTTCACATGGCTGCGTCTTCGCGCCCGATGTTCTGGATCATGCTGTCGGCGGCGCTGATCCTCGCCCTGTCCCTCGGCACCCGCCACGGTTTCGGCCTGTTCCTGCCGCCGATGAGCGCCGAGTTTGGCTGGGGGCGCGAGGTGTTCGCCTTCGCGATCGCGCTGCAGAACCTGATCTGGGGGCTGGCGCAACCCTTCGCCGGCGCGCTGGCCGATCGCTTCGGGGCGATTCGCACGGTGATCATCGGCGGCGTCCTCTATGCCCTCGGCCTGGTGCTGATGGGCTTCGCCGACTCGCCCTGGACGCTGTCGCTGAGCGCCGGCCTGTTGATCGGCCTGGGCCTGTCCGGCACCTCGTTTTCGGTGATTCTCGGCGTGGTCGGCCGCGCCGTGCCGATGGAGAAGCGCAGCATGGCGATGGGCGTTGCGGCGGCGGCGGGCTCGTTCGGCCAGTTCGCCATGCTGCCCGGCACGCTGGGCCTGATCGGCTGGCTAGGTTGGTCTGCGGCGCTATTGGTGCTCGGCCTGATGGCGGCGCTGATCGTGCCGCTGGCGGGCATGCTGCGTGATCGTCCGCAGCCGGTTCAGGCCCACGAGCAGACGCTCTCCGAGGCCGTGCACGAGGCGGTTGGCCATTCGGGATTCTGGCTGCTGTCGCTGGGCTTCTTCGTCTGCGGTTTTCAGGTGGTGTTCATCGGCGTGCACCTGCCGGCCTATCTGGTCGACCAGCATCTGCCGGCGACGGTCGGCACCACGGTGCTGGCGCTGGTCGGGCTGTTCAACGTCTTCGGCACCTATATCGCCGGCTGGCTCGGCGGGCGGATGTCCAAGCCGCGCCTGCTGACCTGGCTGTACCTGGCGCGCGCGGTGGTTATCACGGCCTTCGTCTTCACCCCGCTGACGATCTGGACCGCCTACGCCTTCGGCATCGCCATGGGGCTGCTGTGGCTGTCGACGGTGCCGCTCACCAACGGCACGGTGGCGACCCTGTTCGGCGTGCGCAACCTGTCGATGCTCGGCGGCATCGTCTTCCTCTTCCACCAGTTGGGCGCGTTCCTCGGCGGCTGGCTGGGCGGCTATCTGTACGACAGCACCGGCAGCTATCAACTGGTCTGGCAGTTGTCGATCCTGCTTAGCCTGATCGCGGCGGTGCTCAACTGGCCGGTACGCGAGAAGCCGGTGGCGCGTCTGGCGGCAGGGCCGGCGGCGTGACCCGGACCCTGGTGCTGCGCCTTGGCGCCGCGCTTGGCGTGGCAGTGCTGCTGGCGCTGGCCTGGTTCGGCTGGCACGCCGGCGGCATCGCCCTGTTGCAGCTGGGCGTCGGCGTCTGTTGAACGGCGATTGCCGCTGCCTGCTCCGGCAGCTAGCCTGAACCGACCTCATCAGGATATCGCCATGACCCTATCCCGCTTTCTGCCGCTGGCGCTGCTCACCTCGCTGGCCTCGCCGATGCTGTTCGCTGCCGACTGCCCGCCGCTGTTGCAGCATGAATTACCCAAGCTGCGCTCCAAGGACACCCTCGATCTCTGCCAGTTTTCCGGCAAGGCGCTGGTGGTGGTGAACACCGCCAGCCATTGCGGCTTCACCCCTCAGTTCAAGGGGCTCGAAGCGCTCTACCAGCGCTACAAGGGCGACGGCCTGGAAATGCTCGGCGTGCCGTCCGACGACTTCTTCCAGGAAGACGACGACGCGGCGGAAACGGCCAAGGTCTGCTACCAGAACTACGGCGTGACCTTCGCCATGACGCAGACCCAGCCGGTGCGTGGCAGCGATGCGACGCCGCTGTTCCGCGAGCTGGCCGCGCAGGCCGACGGCCAGGCGCCGCGCTGGAACTTCTACAAGTACGTGGTGGATCGCCAGGGCAAGGTGGTCGGCGTGTTCAACAGCAAGACCAAGCCGGACGACCCGGCGCTGGTCGAGGCGGTGCAGAAGGCGCTGGCAAGCAAGGCGGATTGAGGCAGGCATTGCCGGCGGTGCGCGCGGCGCACCCTGCGGCGAGCAAAAAAACGCGCGGCCTGGGCCGCGCGTTTTCGTTTTTGCCGGTGACGCTTAGAAGCGGTACGAGACCTGGGTGCCGATACCGTGGGCGCTGTTTTCGTAAGTGGCGTTGTACACGCCCTTGGTCGCGCTGGCCTGGTTGATGTCGACGTCTTCTTCCTTCAGGTAGGAGTAGGCCACGTCGACGGTCAGGTCTTCGGTCGGGCTCCAGCCGAAGCCGAGGGACAGGGTCTTGCGGTCGCCGGTCGGGATGCGCGGCGAGCGGTCCTGGTTGTTGGCCGGGCTCTGGTCCATGCCCAGGCCTGCGCGCAGCACCCACTGCTTGTTCAGCTTGTAGGAGGCGCCAATGGCGTAGGCCCAGGTGTCATGCCAGTTCTGTTCTTCCGTGATGGTGCCGAAATTGCCGGCCAGCGGGGCAGGCACGCCATCGTTCTGCACCACGATGGATTCCAGACGGCTCCAGCGGGTGAAGGTGGCGCCGCCGTAGACGGTCCACTGGTCATTCAGGTCGTGCGTGATCGAGAAGTCGGCGGATTCCGGGGTTTTCAGCTTCAGCGAAGCATCGTACTTGCTGCCCGAGAAGGGACCGAAACCAGCGCCGGTGATACGCGTATCACCCTCGAGCTTGTAGTCGACCATCGAGTGGTAGGTCAGGCCCGCGCGGGTTTGCGGCGAGAACTCGTAGAGCACGCCAACGTTGTAGCCCAGTGCGGTGTCATCGCCCTTGATGCGTGCGCGACCGTCGTTGATACCGGGCGAGCCGGCATTGAGCACCGCGCTTTCCAGCTTGCCGGAGATGCGGTTGACGGTCAGGCCCAGGCCGACGGACAGCTGATCGTTGAAGCGGTAGCTGACGGTGGGCTGTGCGGTGACGACCTTCACTTCGCTGTAGTCGCCGAAGTAGCGACCCTGGAAGCCACCTTCGTAGTCGGTGATCAGGCCGAACGGGGCGTAGACGCCGAAGCCGAAGGCCCACTTGTCGTTCAGCGGGTTGACGTAGTAACCGGCCGGTACGGCGGTGAACGGCACCATGTCGCCGTCGTTGCTGCCGTTGCCCGGCAGGCCGCTGGTGTCCTTGATGTCGGTCTTGGCGATGATCGCCGCGGCGCCCAGGCTGACTTCCTGGCGCTTCAGGCGTGCCATGCCGGCCGGGTTGCCGAAGACGGTGGTGGAGTCCTCGGCGGAAGAGGAGCGACCTGCGAAGTTGGTGCCCATGCCGCTGACGCTCTGTTCGTTGAGCGCGAAGCCAGAGGCGAATACCTGGCTGGAGGCCGCCGCGATGGCGATGGCGAGGGCGCTTTTCAGTGTTTTTGTTATCACGGGTTCGGGACTCCTGTTGTTAGTCGGTGTGAAACTAAACGAGCTGACTGTGTCGGCATCGTCGAAGTTCCAAGCGAGTCTTGGCTCGCAAGCGGCGCGATGATGCCTGTTCCGCAACAATCCCGGCAAGCGCTCGAAGGCTCAACCGATGAAACGGATGTTTGAGCTGTAAATGCCGGTCTAGAGCGCTTTTAAACTGACTCTCAATCGCCGATTGCGACCGGTCGGTCAACTTTCGTGATCCACTCGCTCCAGGAACCGGCGTACAGCGGCGCCAGCGGGTAGCCGGCGAGGTTCAGCGCGAACAGGTTGTGGCAGGCGGTGACCCCGGAGCCGCAGTAGGCGACCAACTGATCGGGCGAGCGCGTCTCCAGCAGGGCGGCGAAACGCTGGCGCAGCTGTTCGGCCGGCAGGAAGCGTCCATCGGCGCCGAGGTTGTCGGTGAAGGCCGCACAGCGCGCGCCGGGAATGTGTCCGGCCACCGGGTCGATCGGCTCCACCTCGCCGCGAAAACGTGGCAGGCCGCGGGCGTCCAGCAAGGTCATGTCGGGTTGCTGCAGACGTTGCAGCAGACGGTCGGCGTCGATCACCAGGCTGTCGTCCGCTACGCCGTCGAAACCGCCGTTGCCCGCGGGAGGCACGTCGCGGGTCAACGCCAGGCCGGCTTCCTTCCAGGCTTTCAGCCCGCCATCGAGCAGATACAGACCGTCGCGCTTGCCGAGCCAGGCCAGCAACCACCAGGCCCGCGCGGCGAACGCGCCGGGGCCGTCGTCGTACATGACGATCTGGCTGTCGTCGTCGATGCCCCACTCGCGCAGGCGCTGCAGCAGCGTCGCCGGCGAGGGCAGCGGGTGCCGGCCGGTAACGCCGGGCTGAACCGGCGCGGAGAGGTCGCGTTCCAGATCGGCGAAATGGGCGCCGGGAAGATGCCCTTCGGCGTAGCTGCGCTGGCCGTAGGCGGGGTCTTCCAGGGCGAAGCGGCAATCGAGGATGACCAGGCCGGGCTGGCCGAGGCGCTGGGCGAGGGTGTGCGGGTCGATCAGGTGGGCGATGGTCATCCGGTGCTCCTGCTGCGAAGGAATCGATGGCGCATGATAAACGCCACTGGCATGTGGGCGGGGCCACCGCCCAAAACGGGTTCAGCCGTAGGTTGGATCGCGCTCTATCGTTCCACCGGGGCGGTGTAACGGTGGATGAAAAGAGCGTCATCCACCCTACGCCTGAAGGGAGTCCGGTGCATCCGATGGGGGCGGTGTGTACTGAGTGACGCCCAGGCGTAGGGTGGATCGCGCTCTATCGATCCACCGTGCGGTGTAAGGGGGGATGAAAAGAGCGTCGTCCACCCTACGTCTGACGGGGCCGTCCAGTGGGAATGGGTGAAGGGCGCGACCGGCAGTCCGGGCAGGTGCGGCGTGCTCAGCGAATCCTCAGGCGGCCTATCCGGTCATTGTCCAGGCTGCCGAAGTAGAGGAAATCGCCTTGTGGTTTCACCGAGGTGACCATGCGCAGGTGCGCGCCGCTGGTGTCGTGCAGGCTCTGCACGATGTTGCCGTTTTCGTCGAGGGCGATCACCAGGCCGTAGGGCGTGGGTTTTGGCCAGAGCGCGCGTGGCAGCTTGGCGATCTGCGCCTTGAGCCATGGGTGGCGGTGGAGGAAGTCGGCGTCGGCCTTGCGCGGCGAGGGCAGGGCGACCCAGAAGGTGCCGGCGCGGTCGCCCTGGAGGTTGTCCGGCAGGCCGGGCAGGTTGTCGATGAACACCTCATGGCTGCCGGCCTTGTCGCCCGTTAGCCAGTAGCGGGTGATGCGATAGCGGTAGGTTTCGTTGACCAGCACGAAATCCTCGTGCTGCGAGAGCGCCACGCCGTTGGCGAAGTACAGGTCCTTGAGTAGCACCTCAGTCTTGCCTGTAGCTGGGTCATAGCGCAGCAGGCGGCCGTGCGGGCGCGCCTCGAGCAGGTCGAGCAGGTAGTCCGGCTGGCTGAAGGTGTCGGAGGCGTCGCTGAAATAGATGCGCCCGTCGCGGGCGATGTCGAGGTCGTCGGTGAAGCGGAAGGGAACGCCGTCGGCCTCGGTGGCGAGTACCCTGATCTTGCCGTGGGCATCGACGCTCAGCAGGCCCTTGTAGGCGTCCGCGACGATCAGCTGGCCGTCCGCGGCGAAGTCCATGCCCAGTGGGCGCCCGCCGGTATTGACGAAGGTCTGCGGGATGCCGTCCGCGCCCAGGCGCACGATGCGGCCGTCGGCGAGGCTGGCGTAGAGCCGCCCGCTGGCGTCCACGGCGGTGTCTTCCGGCCCGTGCAGCTGGCCCTGGGCGATCAGCTCGGCCTTCATCAGCGTGTCGTTGGGCTCCAGTACGCCGGTCAGTGGCGGCGCGGCGGGCGCGTCCCAGGCGAGCGGGTCGATCACGCTCGGGGTGACGCTGAGGTAGAGCGCAGCGGCGGCGAGCAGCAGGGCGATGAAGCCGATCAACTTGGTCATGGCGGTCCTTTTCTGATTGTTCTGGGCGCAGCGTCGGAGCATAGGAGGCGGCGCAGCCGGCCGACAAGCCGTGAATCTCCGTCCCGGTGGCGCAGCGCAGTTATACTGGCGTGATTACCAAGGAGAGCCGTGTGCCCAACGATATTCACTGGATCCGTGACGACGCCGCCCTGGCGCACCACTGCAGCATCTGGCGTGACTTGCCCTACGTGGCGCTGGACACCGAATTCATCCGAGTCGACACCTTCTACCCACTCGCCGGCCTGGTGCAGATCGGCGACGGCGAGCGCGCCTTTCTCATCGATCCGCTGCTGATCGGCGACTGGAAACCGTTCGCCGCGCTGCTGGAAAGCCCTCAGGTGGTCAAGGTGCTGCATGCCTGCAGCGAAGACCTCGAAGTGCTGCTGCGCCTGACCGGCAGCCTGCCGGCGCCGCTGTTCGACACGCAACTGGCCGCCGGCTACCTGGGCATCGGCTTCTCCATGGGCTATTCGCGCCTGGCGCATGCCGTGCTCGGCCTCGACCTGCCGAAGGACGCCACGCGCTCGGACTGGCTGGCGCGCCCGCTCAGCGACATCCAGGTGCGTTACGCCGCCGATGACGCCAAGCACCTGGCGGAAATCTACGAAGTGCTGGATCAGCGCCTGTCCGACGAGAAGCGCGCCTGGTTGCTGGAGGACGGTGCCGAACTGGTCGCCAACCTGCGCCGGGAGGTCGACCCGCGCGAGTTGTACCGCGAGGCCAAGCTCGGCTGGAAGCTGTCGCGCGCCCAGCTGGCGGTGCTCCGCGAGCTGTACGTCTGGCGCGAGGCCGAGGCCCGTCGCCGCGACCAGCCGCGCAACCGCATCGTCCGCGAGCATTGCCTGTGGCCGCTGGCGCGCTTCCAGCCGGACAACCTGGGCGCCCTGGCGAAGATCGAGGACATGCACCCGCGCACCGTGCGCCAGGACGGCGAGACGCTGCTCCAGCTGATCAGGGACGCCGCCGCGCTGCCCAAGGAAGACTGGCCGGAGGCGCTGCCCGAGCCGCTGCCGGTGGACGCCACGGTGCTGCTCAAGCGCCTGCGCGCGGTTGGGCAGGCCGAAGCCGAGAAACTTCAGATCGTCCCCGAGCTGATGCTGCGCAAGAAGTCCCTCGAGGCGCTGCTCAAGAGCGGCTATCCCGACGGCCCCTACACCCTGCCTGAATCCCTGCGTGGCTGGCGCCGCGAGCGCATGGGCCAGGCGCTGCTCGACGCCCTCGCTCCGGGCGCTGGAGAACCAACCCCGTGAAACGCCTCTGTTCCATCTACCGCAGCCCGCGCAAGCGCGAGATGTACCTCTACGTGAACCGCGCCGACGCGCTCAAGCGCGTGCCGGAAAGCCTGCTGGTCGCCTTCGGACCGCCGCAGCACGCCTTCGACCTGGTGCTGACCCCGGAGCGCCAGCTCGCGCGCGAAGACATCGCCAAGGTGCTGGAGAACCTGGAGACCCAGGGCTATCACCTGCAGATGCCGCCGCCCGAGGACGACTACATCGCCCACCTGCCGGATGAACTGCTGCGCCGCAACGACCCGGTCTGACCCATGCGCCTGCTGATCGCCGATCCTGAACACGCCCGCTACGCCGACCTGCTGGGTGACGCCGAGCCGTCGCTGCAACTGCACGGCAGTGACTATCCGGCGGAGCTGGCCAGGCTGGCGGCCCGCTGCCCGGTATGGCTCGGGGCGCCCGATCTGCTGGCGCCGCTGTTGCGCGGCGGCGCCCGTCCGCAGTGGGTGCAATCGACCTGGGCCGGCATCACGCCGCTGCTGGCCGCCGATCTGCCGCGCGACTACCGCCTCAGCCGGGCGGTCGGCGTGTTCGGCCAGGCGATGGCCGAATACGTGCTGACCTACCTGCTGGCCCACGAGCGCCAGGTTCTGTCGCGCGCGGCGCTGCAAGGGGAGGGCCGCTGGGACACGCGCACGCCGCACGGCCTCGGCGGCCGCCGTGCGCTGATCGTCGGTGCCGGCGACATCGGCCAGGCGGTGGCGCGCGTGCTGGCGCCTTTCGGCATCGAGCTGCGCGGCATCGCACGACAGCCACGCGCCCTCGAGCCGTTTTTGGAGGTCGCGGGGATCGACCAGCTGCAGCGTCTCGCCGCGCAGGCCGACTACCTGATCAACCTGCTGCCGAACACGCCCGACACCGGCGATCTCTACGACGCCGGCCTGTTCGCGCGCCTGCCGCGCGGCGCGCTGTTCATCAATGCCGGGCGTGGCACGGCGGTGGTCGACGCCGACCTGGTCGCCGCGCTGCAAGGCGGGCAGCTGGCGGCCGCGGTGATCGACGTCTGCCGCGAGGAGCCGCCAGCGCCCGACCATCCGTTCTGGCGCGCGCCGAACCTGCTGCTCACCGGGCACACCGCGGCGCCGACGCCGCCCAGGGCGATGGCCCGGCTGTTCCTCGACAACCTGACGCGTCACCGCGCGGCGGAGCCGCTGCTCGGCCAGGTGGATTTCGCCCGCGGCTATTAAGCGCCGGCGCGTTCCGCCCGCGACGAAACCTCGACACCCAGGCATCCGACGACGCAGCCTTGGCCCTGTCTGCGCGGCGGGCTAGACTGCCGGCCTTTTCGCACCCTCGCCGCAGTACGCCCATGGCCGCCATCGTCGAACCCTTCTGGAAACGCAAGACCCTAGCCGAGCTCGATCGCACCGAGTGGGAATCGCTCTGCGACGGCTGCGGCCTGTGCTGCCTGCAGAAGCTGGAAGACGAGGACGACGGCAGCGTCTACTACACCCGCGTGGCCTGCAAACTGCTCGACCTGACGAGCTGCCGCTGCAGCGACTACCCGAATCGCCGCCAGTACGTGGCCGACTGCATCCAGCTCACCCCGGCGCAGGCTGACCAGTTCCGCTGGCTGCCGCCGACCTGCGCCTACCGGCGCGTGGCCGAGGGCAAGGACCTGCTGGCCTGGCATCACCTGGTCTGCGGCGACCCGGACGCGGTGCACCGCGCCGGCATCTCGCAATCGGGCAAGATGCTCAGCGAAGACAGCGTCGCCGAGGATGACTGGGAAGACCACCTGATCTTCCGCGCCGGCTGATACCCGGCCGCCGCCCGCACGGCGCTGACCGACACCGACAGACCCCATGGGATTTCACTGCGATGCCCTCACTCCGCTGGTTGCCCTGTTGCCTGCTGTTCGTCGTCACCTCCTGCGCCCTGGCGGCGAAGAAGGTCGACCTGGACTACTCCGTGCGCTTCCTGCCGCAGGCCGATCAGGCCGAGGTCAGCCTGCGGCTGGCGAAGGGCGAAGTGGTTCGCGAGCTGGAGCTCGACCTCGGCGCCACGGGGGCGTACAGCGACTTCAAGGCCGACGGCGACTGGCGTCTGAGCGGCGACCACGGGCTCTGGAAACCCTCGCGCGGCGCGGCGACGCTGAGCTACCGGGTGCGCGTCAGCCATCGTCGCGAATCGGGCGCCTATGACGCGCGGATGACCGCCGACTGGGCGCTGCTGCGCGGCGACGATCTTGTGCCAGCGGCGCGCCTGTCGCAGGCCGATGGCGTCGAGCTGGTGTCGCGCCTGCAGTTCGAGTTGCCGGAGGGCTGGAACAGCGTGGAAACCGGCTGGCCACGGATCGGCAAGAACCGTTTCCGCATCGACAACCCGGGGCGCCGCTTCGACCGGCCGACCGGCTGGATTCTCGCCGGCAAGATCGGTGCGCGGCGCCTGCGCCTGGGCGAGACCGAGGTCACCGTCGCCGCACCCACCGGCGAGGGGCTGCGGCGTATGGACATCATCACCTTGCTCACCTATGTCTGGCCGCATGCGCAGGCGGCGTTCCCGCGCGACCCGGAGAAGCTGTTGATCGTCGGCGCCGGCGAGCCGATGTGGCGTGGCGGGCTGTCCGCGCCGAACTCGTTCTTCATGCAGGCCGAGCGGCCGCTGATCAGCGAGAACGGCACCAGCCCGCTGCTGCACGAACTGGTGCACGTGTTCACCCGGATCACCGATACGGACGACAGCGACTGGATCAGCGAGGGCATCGCCGAGTACTACTCGATCGAGTTGCTGCGCCGTTCGGGCGGACTCGGCGAGACCCGTTATCACAAGGTGCGCGAGCAGTTGCAGCGTTGGAGTCGCGACGTGAGCAGCCTGCGCGGCGAGCATTCCAGCGGCGCGGTGACGGCGCGGGCGGTGCTGTTGCTGGAGGACCTGAACCAGGAAATCCGCGTGGCCAGCAAGGGCCGGCAGTCGCTGGACGACCTCGTCCAAGGCCTGATGCGCCTGGACAAGGTCAGCACCGACGACGTACGGGCGATCGCCGAAACGCTGATCGGCGAGCCGTCGAAGGTGCTGGATACGCCGTTGCTGGCGGGCAACTAGCGAATCAGACGCCGGCTTTCGGGCTGCTCAGCGATTCGTTGCCGGTGACGGTGGCGCTGCGGGTCGCGGCGTCGGCGTTCTCGAACAGCCTGTCCAGCTTGCCGCCGCTGGCGACCTTGAAGTCGCGCACGTCGTCCTTCGCCGCCTGAAGGACCTTCTTCGCCGCGCAACGCCCGGTGAAGCCGCGGACCAGACCCATGCCGCCCATCGCCACTTCCAGCAGGCCGCCGATGCCGCCGCGGCGCAGGCCCTTGCTCAACAGCACGAAGCCGCCGGCGATGGAGGCCGCACGCTCCCAGCCGTGCACGTTCTTCTCGGCATCGCTGCCGGGGGTGAAGGTGGAGGTGGCTCCGGTTTCTTCTTTCTGGGTGGGAATCAGCATCGTCGTTCTCCTGAAGGGTTACCTAGAACATGACTCCCGCGCCGCCGCGCTGTTCCGCAGCCCGGATGGCCGGCGCGCGCCATTGCAGAACTTCCGCGGCGTTGTGGTCGTCCCAGTTTTAACTTCGTTTTGCGACAAGGAAGGGCCTACATGTTCGCCATCAAGAATCGCCTCGGTCTGTTCCAGCTGGCCAAGCGTGTGATAAAGGAATTCGCCGACGACGAGATGCCGACCTACGCGTCGGCGCTGGCCTACCAGATGTTCTTCTCGCTGTTCCCGTTCCTGTTGTTCCTCATCGCGCTGATCAGCTTTCTCGACCTGCCGACGTTCTTCGACTGGCTGCGCGAGCAGGCCGCCTACTTCCTGCCGACCGAGGCGATGGATCAGCTGAATCCGGCGATCGACCGCTTCCAGCAGCAGGAATCCGGGCTGTTCTCGGTGGGGATCGTGGTGGCGATCTGGACCTCCTCGTCGGCCGTGCGCTCGACGATGGATGCGATGAACAAGGCCTACGACGTGAAGGAAGGCCGCCCGGCGTGGAAGCGCTTCCCGTTGTCGGTGCTCTATACCATCGGCCTGGCCGCGCTGCTGCTGAGCGCTGCCGGGCTGATGGTGGTCGGTCCGACCGTGATGAACTGGCTCGCCCACTGGTTCGGTCTGGAGCAGATGATGGTGATCCTCTGGAACCTGCTGCGCTGGCCGGTGGCGATCGTACTGATGGTGGTGGCGGTGGCGGTGGTGTACTACGTCGCGCCGGACGTGAAGCAGAAATTCCGTTTCATCACCCCCGGCTCGCTGCTCGCAGTGGTGGTGTGGATCGCCGCCTCGGTGGGCTTCGGCTTCTACGTGAAGAACTTTGGCAACTACAACGCGCTGTACGGCTCCATCGGCGCGATCATCATCCTGCTGCTGTATTTCTACATTTCCGCCGCGGTGCTGTTGCTCGGCGCCGAGCTGAATGCCGTGCTGGAGCACCACGATCCGGAAGGCAAGGATCCCGGCGAGAAGGTCGAAGGCGACGGAGCGCCGCCGGAGCAAGTGGCCACCGGCTCCAAGGTCGATCCCTGATTCGCGCGCCATCTCGTAGGGTGGGCTTCAGCCCACGCGACAAAGCACGCATGAGCGCCGGTGGGTTGAAACCCACCCTACGGGCGCTTTTATTCATCATTGCACCGCTCTGGTGGATCGATGAAGCGCGATCCACCCTACAAGTTCGTTGATGCCCCGTCACATGTAGGGTGGATGACGCTCTTTTCATCCACCGTTGCAGCGCCCGGTGGATCGATGAGACGCGATTCACGCTGCGGACTCGGCAGAGGACAGGCGGTATCCACGGCTGATGCGCAGAGCCCTCCTCAGGCCAGCCCCAGCACCTTCAGCAGGAAGCCGTATTCCAGCGCGACATCCTTGAGCGCCTGGTAGCGGCCGCTCATGCCGCCGTGGCCGGCGCCGAAGTCGGTCTTGAGCAGCAGCAGGTTGTCGTCGCTGCGCGTGGCGCGCAGCTTGGCGACCCACTTCGCCGCTTCCCAGTATTGCACCCGGCTGTCGTGGTAACCGGCGATGGCGAGGATCGCCGGATAGGCCTGGGCGCGCACGTTCTCGTAGGGCGCGTAGGCCTTGATGCGCGCGTGCACCGCGGGATCGCGCGGGTCGCCCCATTCGTCGTACTCGGTCACGGTGAGCGGCAGGTCGGGGTTCTGCATGCTGTTCAGCACGTCGACGAAGGGCACTTCGGCGATGGCCGCGGCGAACAGCTCCGGACGCTGGTTGAGCACCGCGCCGATCAGCAGCCCGCCGGCGCTGCCGCCGCTGATGGCGAGGCGGTCGGTGCGGGTGTAGCCCTCGGCGATCAGGTGCTCGGCGCAGGCGATGAAGTCGTCGAAGCTGTTCTGCTTGTGTTCCAGCTTGCCGCCGCGATACCAGGCCTCGCCCAGCTCGCCGCCACCGCGCACATGGGCGATGGCGAAGACGAAGCCGCGTTCGAGCAGGCTCAGGCGGGCATGCGAGAACCACGGGTCGAGGCTTTCGCCATAGGCGCCATAGCCGTAGAGATACAGCGGGGCAGGGCGGCCGAGCACCTCGCGCCGCGCGACCAGGCTGATGGGAATCGCGGTGCCGTCGGGCGCCTTGGCCCAAAGCCGCCGGCTGACGTAGGCGTCGGCGTCGAACGGGCCTTCCACCGGGGTTTCCTTGAGCACCGTCTGAGCGCCGCTGGCGATGTCCAGCTGGCGCACCTGCGCCGGGCGGTTCAGCGCCTCGTAGCGCAGCCGCAGTACGGGGCTGTCGAATTCCAGCGATTCCTGTACGTAGAGGCTGTAGGCGGCATCCGGCAGCTCGACGCGATAACTCCGCGCTCCGACCGGATGCACCTGGATGACCGGCAGGCCGCCCTCGCGCAGGCTGAGGACGAAACCACCGGCGTTGAGACTGGCTTCCTCGAGCATCCGCTGCGGGTCGTGGCCGATCAGTTCCTGCCAGTGCTCGCGGGTCGGCGTGGCGTCCTCGGCGCGGTACAGGGCGAAGTTGATGCCGGCCTGGTTGCTGCGCACCACCCAGGCCCACTGGCCGTCGATGCGGCCGTGGTCGGGGTAGTACTCGTGGCCTTCCTCGCGCGGCGCCAGGCAGACGAACGCCTGTAGCGGCCGATCGGCATCCAGCACCCAGGCTTCACAGGTGGTCTTGCTGTTGGCCAGCAGGATCAGCTGGCGTTCGGAACTCGAGCGATAGCAGTTGAGGAAGAAACGCCCGTCCGGCTCGTTGAACACCAGCGCCGCCTCGGCGTCGCCCAGCGTGTAGCGATACAGCTTGTGCGGGCGGTGAGTGGCATCCAGTTCGCCGAAGAACAGCGTGCGGCTGTCGTTGGCCCAGGTCAGGCTGCCGTCGCAGTCGTCGAAGGGGAGCTCCTCGACGGCGCCGCTGGCCAGCTCCTTGACGAACAGCCGGTAGATCTCGTCGCCTTGGGTGTCCAGGCTGTAGGCCAGGCGCGTCTGGTCCGGGCTGATGCTGAAGGCGCCCAGCGACAGGTAGCCGCCCTCGGCCAGCGCGTTGGGGTCGAGCAGCAGCTCCTCGCTGCCGTCGTCGACCTGCAGCGAAACGCCGGCCGGTCGTGCGCAGCGATAGTGCCGCGGGTATTCGTCGCCGGCCTGGGTGCGGCTGTAGTAGAGGTACGCGCCCCAGGGCGTGGGCAGCGACAGGTCGGTCTCGCGGATGCGCGCCTTGATCTCCTCGAACAGGCGCTCACGCAGCTCGGCACCGTCGGCCAGCTGCGCCTCGGTCCAGTCGTTCTCGGCGTGCAGGTAATCCAGCACCTCCCGGGCGTCGCGGTTCTCCAGCCAGCGGTAAGGGTCCTGGGCATCCGTGTCGATGCGGGCGATGGGGGCGTGGGACATGTTAATCCTCGAAGTTGCGGCGCCGCGGCGGGAGGTCTGCGCGGCGAAAAGCCGCTATCATAGGCGCCCATTCGCCAGCCAGGCCATGCCGAAGCGCCACATGAACGAACACGACTACCTCCTCGCCTGGGCCGTCTACGGCATCGCCGCACTCGGTTGCCTGGCGGTGGTGTTCCAACTCACCGGCTGGATGTGGCGCTACCTGCGCGAGCCGCTGCGGCTGGTGATCGCGGTGCTGCTGCTGACGCCGACCATCGTCGACCCGGGCAAGGAGCTGTTCGCCCCGGCCATCGCCATCACCGCGCTGGACCTCGCCTTCAAGGTCGGCAACAACGTCTGGAAGGCGGTCGCCGACCTGAGCATGTACGGCCTGATCGCCTTCGTCGTCTACCTGCTGTTCGTGCTACTGCGCTGGCCGGTAGAGCGCTGGCTGCGCAATCGCAAACGGGCCCGCGAGGAAGCGGTGGAAGACTCGCGCACCCTGCGCGAGCGGATGGACCCGGACGTCGAGCGGCCGCGCCGCGAGAGCCGCGTCGAACCGCGCGTATAGATTGCCATACAGCGGCTTGCGCCCACGCGCGGAGCCGGTCAGCATGGCCTCCTGCTTACCAGGAGCGCCCATGAATCCGATTCGCCCCCCCTTCGTCGCCACGCCGCCGCTGCCGAGGCCCGCCCATGTGTGAGCTACTGGGCATGAGCGCCAACGTGCCGACGGATATCGTCTTCAGCTTCACCGGGCTGATGCAGCGCGGCGGGCGCACCGGCCCGCACCGTGACGGCTGGGGCATAGGCTTCTACGAGGGGCGCGGCCTGCGGCTGTTCCAGGACCCCTCGGCGAGCGCCGAGTCCGAGGTCGCACGGCTGGTGCAGCAGTACCCGATCAAGAGCGAGGTGGTCATCGGCCACATCCGCCAAGCCAACGTCGGCAAGGTCGCGCTGGCCAATACCCATCCCTTCGTCCGCGAGATGTGGGGGCGCAACTGGTGCTTCGCGCACAACGGCCAGCTGGCGGATTTCCAGCCCGCGCCCGGCTTCTACCGCCCGGTGGGCGATACCGACAGCGAAGCGGCCTTCTGCGACCTGCTCAACCGCCTGCGCGCCGCCTTTCCCGAGCCCGCCGATATCGAGGCGCTGCTGCCGACGCTGATCGAGGCGTGTCGCGAATACCGCCGCAAAGGGGTGTTCAATTGCCTGCTCAGCGACGGCGACTGGTTGTTCAGCTGCTGTTCGACGAAGCTGGTGCAGATCACCCGCCGCGCGCCGTTCGGCCCGGCACGCCTGAAGGATGCCGACCTGACGGTGGACTTCCAGGCTGAAACCACGCCCAACGACGTGGTCACCGTGCTGGCCACCGAGGCGCTGACCGATAACGAAGACTGGATCGTCCATCAGCCGGGTCAGTGGACCCTTTGGCGCGGGGGCGAGTGCATTGCAGAGGGTTGCGACTCGCTGTCGGACTGAGTCCGTTTTCACACCCACAAGGAGAGCTGGATGTTGAGAAGTTACTTGCGCTTGATGCTGTTCGCGGTCGGTCTGCTGGTGGGCGTCCAGGTGCCCGGCTTCATTGCCGACTATGCCAATCGGGTGGAAGCGCATCGCATCGAGGCGGCCAAGGCACTGGAAGGCTTCCGGGCCACCGCCGGGCGCTTCTTCCAGGGCGACCTGCAGGCGCTGGTGACGCATTACCGCGAAAGCCAGGACCCGGTGATGCGCAGCGACGCGCAGAGCGTGGCGACCCTGGTGGATCGTTCGGCGCTGCTCGAAGAGGAAGCGCAGGCGATGCGCAAACCCTGGTATGCGCGCGCCTGGCACGTGGTGGCGAAAGCCGATCCGGAGCTGCGCGCGGAGACCCTCGCCGCCTACGACTACCAGGTGCCGCTGGTGCCCGAGGCGATCGCCTGGGGCATCGCCTGTGCGCTGCTACTGGCGTGGGTGGTGGAAAGCCTGTTGCTGCTGGTCGGCGCGGCGTTCGGCGTGGGCCGCCAGCGCCGGGCGCATCAGCGGCACTGGCGCTAGCCGTGCGCGGGTAACGAAAGAACGGGCTCATGGCCCGTTTTTTCATGCGCGCGATCTACCAGGCGGCGCCGAACACCTCGGCCAGTTCGCGCAGGGCGTCTTCGCCCAGGGGCGCGGGGCGCGGGTCGCTCATCAGCCACAGCTTGGCGGTTTCTTCCAGTTCCTCCAGGGCATAGCTGGCGCGCGACACGCTGGATTCCCAGATCACCGGGCCGAGGCGTTCGAGCATCACGCCGCGCACCTGGTTGGCCAGCGCGGCGACCCGTTCGGCGACGTTCGGCGAGCCGGGCCGGCAGTAATCGATCAGCGGCAGGTGGCCGACCTTCATTACCTGATAGGGCGTGATCGGCGGCAGGATGTCCTCGTGGCTCCAGACACCGGACAGGGTCAGCGCTACCAGCGCGGTGGAATGCGTGTGCACCACGCCGCCGACACCTTGATTGCGTTCGTAGACCCGCCGATGCAGCGCCAGGGTCTTCGAGGGCTTGTCGCCGGAGACCCATTCGCCGTTCAGTTTCACCTTGGCGATCGCCGCCGGGTCCAGGCGCCCGAGGCAGGCGTCGGTGGGTGTGATCAGCCAGCCGTCGTCCAGTCTCGCGCTGATGTTGCCGGCGCTGCCGACGGTGTAGCCGCGCTGGTAGAGGCTGATGCCGACCGTGCAGATTTCTTCGCGCAGCGCGTGTTCGCGGCTCATGACGAGGCTCCGGCAAGTTGCCCGAGGGCTTTGGCGAAGAAGTCGGCGCCGCCGAAGTTGCCGGACTTCAGCGCCAGGCGCGCCTCCAGGCCGATGGCGCCGGTTATCGGCACGCCGGGGTCGATCTGCTCGCCGATGCGCAGGGCTTGCACGCCCAGTGCCTGGACCACCGCGCCGGAGGTCTCGCCGCCAGCGACCACGAAGTGCCGCACGCCGGTCTCGTAGAGCTGCCGGGCGATTTCGCCGAGGGCCTGCTCCACCAGCGTGCCGGCGCGTTCCACACCCAGTTGCTGCTGTACCGCGCGAACCTCTTCCGGCGCGCTGGTGGCATAGATCAGCACCGGCTCGTCGCGTTCGGCGAAGGCCAGCGCGGCGGCCACAACCGCCTCGCCGCGGGCGAGCGCCAGCGGATCAATGCGCAGGGCGGGGCGGCCGGCGTCGCGCCAGGCGGCAACCTGGGCGTTGGTGGCCCTGGAGGCGCTGCCGGCGAGCACCACGCCACGGCCGGACAGGGCTTCCAGCGTGGCGGCGTTCTGGCTGAGCAGTTGGCCGGCGCGACGGAAGTTTTCCGGCAGGCCGAGGGCGATCCCCGAACCGCCGGTGATCAGCGGCAAATCGCGGCAGGCTTCGCCCAGGGTCAGTAGGTCGGCGTTGGACAGCGCATCGGCGATGGCGATGCGGGTGCCGGCGTGGCGCAGTGTGTCGATGCCGGCGCGGGTCGCGGCGGCACCGGCGGCAACCTGGTCGTAGCGCAGCAGGCCGACCGGGAGTTTGGTCTGCCGGCCGAGGAAGCGCACCAGGTTGGCGTCGGTCATCGGCGTCAGCGGGTGGTGCTCCATGCCGGATTCGCTGAGCAGCGCGTCCTGCACGAACAGGTGGCCGCGGAACAGCGTGCGCCCGGCTTCCGGGAAGGCCGGGCAGGCGACGGTGAAATCGCTGCCGAGGGCGTCGAGCAGCGCCTCGGTGACCGGGCCGATGTTGCCCCGCTCGGTGGAGTCGAAGGTCGAGCAGTACTTGAACATAAACTGGCGGCAACCGCGTTCGCGCAGCCAGTGCAGTGCGGCGAGGGATTTCGCGACGGCCTCTTCGACCGGGGCCATGCGTGACTTGAGCGCGACGATCAGCGCGTCCGCTTCGAGGGCTTCGGACAATTCCTGGCCTGGGATGCCGATGGTCTGGACGGTCCGCATGCCCTGGCGCACCAGGGTGTTGGCCAGGTCGGTGGCTCCGGTGAAATCGTCAGCGATGCACCCGAGCAAGGGCATGGCGTGGTTCATTCGGCTTCTCCCGCGAATACGTTGTTTTTTCCATAGTAGGCGCTAAACGCGGCGATGTGAAGATATGTTAAATTAGCGGCCAAGAGTGTTTGTAAATGTTCTTACTTGCACGATCGCCTTAGCGGCCAGGCCGCGTTGGGCTACCATGCGGCCAGCGATTCGACCCCAGGGACCCGTATGACCGAGGAAATTGAGCCAATGGCCGACGCCGGGGCGCCGATGATTCCGTCGCAGCGCCGCGAAATGATCGTCCGCCAGCTGCGTCGCCAGCAGATCATGAGCGTCAATCAGCTCACCGAAATCTTCAATTGCTCGCACATGACGGTGCGTCGCGACATCGCCGCGCTGGAGCAGGAAGGGCGGGTGTTTTCGGTGCCGGGCGGGGTGCGCATCGCCAGCCAGGTGCACAGCGAACCGAGTCATCAGAGCAAGGCGATCGTCGAGCCGGCGCAGAAGCAGCGCATGGCCGAGCACGCCGCACGCCTGCTCAGGCCCGACATGACGCTCTACCTGGATGCCGGCACCACCACGGCGTGCCTGGTGCCGCACATCCTTGCGCTGAGCGGCATGACCGTGGTGACCAACGACTTCGGCATCGTCCTCGCCCTGGCCGATGCGACCCATGTGAACGTGATTCACACCGGTGGCGTGCTCGATCACCCCAACCGTTCCGCGGTCGGCAACCTGGCAGCCGACACGCTGCGCAACATTGCCACCGATATCGCCTTCATCTCCACCAGTTCCTGGGACCTGCAGCGCGGCGTCACCACGCCCTCCGCGCCGAAGATCGAGGTGAAGAAGGCGGCGATGGACTCGGCTTCGCAGATCGTCCTGATGGCGACCAGCTCGAAGTACGGCACCTTCGGTATGTACCGCATCGCCGGGCTGGACCGCTTCGATCCGATCATCACCGACGACGGCCTGACGGCGGACGCCGCGGCCGGTATCCGCAAGCTGGGCGTCGAGCTGGTCCTGGCCTGATCGCCCGTAGTGGACGGGCCCGCTTCAGGCGCGCCCGTCCAGCGCGGCGCTGGCCCTGAGCCAGGCGAAGTCGCCGTCGCGAATCATCAGTACCTGGTCCTGCGGCACTTCGATGGCCGGCACCGATGCCGGATCGGTCGCCGTGCGCAGCGCCAGGAAGCTGCGCAGCACGCCGGCATGGGCGACCACCACGGTGTCCCGCTGTACGGTTTCGAGGAAGCCCGCGACGCGCTCGAACACCTTCCGGTAACTCTCCCCGCCAGTAGGCGCGAAGCCCAGCGGATCGGCCTGTCGCGCGGCGAAGCGCTCGGGTTCGCGGGCGGCGATGCCCGTCCAGCTGGAGCCTTCCCAGTCGCCGAAATCGATTTCCATCAGGCGCTCGTCGGTGCGGTAGTCGTCCGCTTCCAGGCCGATGCGCTGGCGGACGATGCGCATGGTTTCGCGGGTGCGCTGCAGCGGGCTGGCAACGAAGTCCAGTGCCTGCGGCTGGGCCAGCAACCAGCGCAGGCAAAGCCCCGAAGCTGCCGCCTGCGCGCGGCCCGTGTCGTTCAGCGGGATGTCCTGGCGGCCTTGCAGGCGGCGCCGGGCGTTCCAGTCGGTCTCGCCGTGGCGGATCAGGTAGAGCGTCGGTGCTGCATATCGGGGAGGGTTCATTCGAGGTCCTGATGAGCGTGGCGGAAAGTCGCCCGGTGAGCGGATGTGGTCGAACATGTCTTGACAATGTTAAAAAATAACAAATAATAAAAAATATTAACATCGCGGCAAAGCATGCAGACGGGACCACGAGCGGCGGGCCATCGGCCCGGAGGTGAAGGCCTCCCCTCGTTGTCAGCCTAATAACAATAATGGAGCCAGATCCATGTCCACTCTCGACAGCAGCATCGCCGGCGACGCCGGCAGCCCTCGTGCCGAACCGCAGATGCAGCCGGATTCGCATCAACTGCGCCAGCGGCGTCGGGCCTCCATCGGCAGCCTGATCGGCACCACTATCGAGTGGTACGAGTACTACATCTACGGCGCCACGGCGGCGCTGGTGTTCCCGCACCTGTTCTTCCCCAGCGACGATCGCCTGGTCTCGCTGATGCTGTCCTTCGCCTCGTTCGCCATCGCCTTCGCCATTCGCCCGATCGGCGCCGCGGTGTTCGGTCACTTCGGCGACCGCGTCGGGCGCAAGACCACGCTGATCGTCACGCTGGTGATGACCGGCCTGGCAACCTTCCTCATCGGCGTGCTGCCCACCTACGCCAGCATCGGCCTCTGGGCCCCGGCGATCCTCATCCTGCTGCGCCTGATCCAGGGCTTCGGCGTGGGCGGCGAGTGGGGCGGGGCGGCGCTGATGTCGCTGGAGTGGGGCGACCAGAAGAAGCGCGGCGCCGCCGGCGCCTGGCCGCAGCTGGGCACGTCCATCGGCCTGATCCTGTCGACGTCGGCGGTGATGGGTTCGAGCTACTTCACCGGCGACCAGTTCCTCGAGTGGGGCTGGCGGATTCCGTTCCTGCTCTCGGGCATCCTGGTCATCGTCGGCCTGGTGGTGCGGATGGCGATCGAGGAAACCCCGTCTTTCGCCGCCAAGAAGCAGAGCAACCAGATCGAGAAGAGCCCGCTGGGCTACGTCGTCAAGCACCACTGGCGCGAGATCGTGAAGGTCGCCTTCCTGCGCATGTCGGAGCAGATGCCGTTCTACATCTTCACCGCCTTCATCCTCGACTACGCGACGCAGAACAGCGGGCTGTCACGCACCTTCGTGCTGCTCGGGACGCTGGCGGCGGCGGTGCTCGACCTGATCCTGCTGCCGATCTTCTCCAACATGGCCGACCGCATCGGCCGGCGGAAAATGTACTACATCGGCTGCGTGGTGCTGATCCTGATGGCGTTCCCGTACTTCTGGGTACTCAACTCGGGCAACCAGACCTGGATCTTCATCGCCATCACCCTGTCGCTGATTCCCCACGCGATCCAGTACGGCGCCCAGGCCTCGTTGATATCCGAGCAGTTCCCGGTGCACGTGCGCTACACCGGCGCCGGGGTCGGCTACCAGATGTCGTCGCTGATCGCCGGCGGTCCCGCTCCGCTGATCGCCTCCTTCCTGCTGGTGACCTTCGGTACCGGCTATGCCGTGGCCGCCTACCTGGCGCTCGGCGGAGTCATCGCGGCGGTGGCGCTTTCCACTCTGAAGGATCGCAGCGACCACCTGTTGTGAGTCGCTCGCCTGATGAATTCAAACCTTTCGCAGGAGTAGCAGCATGACCATCAAGAAAATTGCAGTCGTTGGTTCGGGCTACATGGGCGGTGGCATCGCCCAGGTGCTGGCGCTCGGCGGCGCGGACGTGGTGCTTGGCGACGTCGATGGCAGCGTCGCCAGCCAGTCGCGCGAGCGCCTGCTCAAGCAGGCCCAGGCCTTCGCCGAGGCCGGACTGTTCCCGGCCGATGCGCCGACGCTGCTGGAGGCGCGCCTGAGCGCGGCCGCTTCCATCGAAGCGGCGGTCGAGGGTGTGGACTACATCACCGAAGCCGTGCCGGAGTCGCTGGAGATAAAGCGCGACGTGCTCGGCCGCGTTTCCGCCGCCTGCGCCAAGGACACGATCATCGGCACCAACACCTCGGCGATGCCGATCGGCGAGCTGGCGAAGTTCGTCACCCACCCGGAGCGCTTCCTCGGCGTGCACTGGATGAACCCGGCACCGTTCATTCCGGGCGTCGAGCTGATCGCCAGCGAGCACACCCTGGCCGAGCACGTCGACACCCTGGAAGCGCTGATCCGCTCGGTGGGCAAAGTGCCGGCGCGCGTCGCCGATACCCCCGGTTTCGTCGCCAACCGCCTGCAGTTCGCCCTCTACAAGGAGGCGGTGAAGGTGGTCGAGGAAGGGCTGGCGACGCCGGAACAGGTCGACCTGGTGGTGAGCAACGCCTTCGGCTTCCGCCTGGCGCTGTTCGGCCCGTTCGCCATCGGCGACATGGCCGGGCTGGACGTCTACGCGTCCTCCTACAAGACCCTCGCCGGCACCTACGGCGAGCGCTTCGCCGCGCCGGACGGCCTGACCCAGCTGGTGGACGGCGGCAACCTGGGGCTGAAATCCGGCCACGGCTTCCTCGACATCGACCCGGCGAAGAGCGCCGAGCTGCTGGCCTATCGCGACCGTGCCTACGCCGCGCTGAGCAAGCTGCGCGCAGAACTCGGCCCGGCGCCGGGCCTGGCGAGCTGATCTGCAGTTTCATCACTGAATGAAAAACGGGCCTCTCGGGCCCGTTTTTTTTGTCTCGTTTCTATTTGGACAGGTACTTCATCCCTTCTTCCAGGCCGCTCAGGGTAAGCGGGAACATCCGGTCCTCCACCAGCTCGCGGACGATGTTGGTGGAGGCGGTGTAGCCCCAGGTGTCCTTGGGGTAGGGGTTGATCCACACCAGCTTCTTGAATTTCTCCATGAAACGCTGCATCCAGACGTAGCCGGCTTCCTCGTTCCAGTGCTCGACGCTGCCGCCGGCCTGGGTGATCTCGTAGGGCGCCATGGCCGCGTCGCCGATGAAGATCACCTTGTAGTCGGCGCCGTACTTGTGCAGCAGGTCGAGGGTCGAGGTGCGCTCGCTGGTGCGGCGGAAGTTGTTCTTCCACACCGATTCGTAGATGAAGTTGTGGAAGTAGAAGTACTCGAGGTGCTTGAACTCGGTCTTGCAGGCGGAGAACAGTTCCTCGCAGACCTTTACGTGGGCATCCATCGAGCCGCCGATGTCGAACAGCAGCAACAGCTTCACCGTGTTGCGGCGTTCCGGGCGCATCTGGATGTTCAGCAGGCCGGCATCCTTCGCGGTGTGGTCGATGGTGCCGTCGATGTCGAGCTCCTCGGCGGCGCCCTGGCGGGCGAACTTGCGCAGGCGGCGCAGGGCGACCTTGATGTTGCGCGTGCCCAGCTCGACGTTGTCGTCGAGGTTCTTGTACTCGCGCTGGTCCCAGACCTTCGCCGCCTTGCCCTGGCGCTTGCCGGCATCGCCGACGCGGATGCCTTCGGGGTTGAAGCCGCCGGAGCCGAACGGGCTGGTGCCGCCGGTGCCGATCCACTTGTTGCCGCCGGCGTGGCGTTCCTTCTGTTCCTCGAGGCGTTTCTTGAACTCCTCGATGAGCTTGTCCAGCCCGCCGAGGGACTGGATCTGCGCGCGTTCCTCGTCGGTCAGCAGGCGCTCGAATTCCTTGCGCAGCCATTCCTCGGGAATCAGCGCCTCGATGTGCTGGTCGAGGTTCTGCAGGCCGTTGAAGTAGGCGCCGAAGGCACGGTCGAACTTGTCGAAATGGCGCTCGTCCTTCACCAGGATCGCCCGCGACAGGTAATAGAACTCGTCCATGTCGGCGAACACGACGTTGTGCTGCAGCGCGTTGATCAGGTCGAGCAGCTCGCGCACCGAAACCGGCACCTTGGCCGCGCGCATTTCGTTGAACAGGTTAAGCAGCATAGCTGCGCCCTCATGTGTGGTTCTGGTCGGGCTGCTGCGCGTCGGCCATGCGGCGTTGAAAGCTCGCTGTCCATGCTCACGTACTGCAGTACGCTGCGCTGTTCAGCTCGCTTTCCCCTTGCCTGGCTCTAGCTCGCGAGCCCTGTATCGAGTGAGGTCTGCGCCAAACTGGCGCGCAAGATGCCGCCGGCATCGTGCTTGCCAGCCTGGCGGCTGGTCGGTGGGTTACGCTTCGCTAACCCACCCTACAAAACCGGCAGTGCGCCGCCGTGGCTCTTTCTTCCGGCTCCTCTCCCCGCAGGCGGGAGAGGGGAGGCAAGCCACTCAGCGGCTGGCGCGACGGCTCATGAAAGCGAGGCGTTCGAGCAACTGCACGTCCTGCTCGTTCTTCACCAGCGCGCCGGCCAGGGGCGGGATGGCCTTAGTCGGATCGCGTTCGCGCAGCACGGCTTCGCCGATGTCGTCGGCCATCAGCAGCTTGAGCCAGTCGACCAGCTCGGAGGTGGAGGGCTTCTTCTTCAGGCCCGGCACCTTGCGCACGTCGAAGAACACGTCGAGCGCTTCGGCCACTAGGTCCTTCTTGATGTTCGGGTAGTGCACGTCGACGATCTTCTGCAGCGTGCTGCGGTCCGGGAAGGCGATGTAGTGGAAGAAGCAGCGGCGCAGGAAGGCGTCCGGCAGTTCCTTCTCGTTGTTCGAGGTGATGATGATGATCGGGCGCTGTTTGGCCTTGATCGTCTCGTTGGTCTCGTAAACGTAGAACTCCATCTTGTCGAGTTCCTGCAACAGGTCGTTGGGGAACTCGATGTCGGCCTTGTCGATTTCGTCGATCAGCAGGATCACCCGCTGCTCGGACTCGAAGGCCTCCCACAGCTTGCCTTTCTTGATGTAGTTGCGGATGTCGTTGACCTTGTCCGGGTCCAACTGCGAGTCGCGCAGACGGCTCACCGCATCGTATTCGTAGAGGCCCTGATGCGCCTTGGTGGTGGACTTGATGTGCCAGGTGATGAGCTTGGCGCCGAAGGATTCGGCCAGCTGTTCGGCGAGCATGGTCTTGCCGGTGCCGGGCTCGCCCTTCACCAGCAGCGGGCGCTGCAGGGTGATGGCGGCGTTCACCGCGAGCTTGAGATCGTCGGTGGCGACGTAGGATGGAGTGCCTTCGAACTTCATCGGAAAATCCTCGAAACGCGGGCGCACGCAGGGCCGGCGATGCTGTCTGGAAAGCCCCGACTATACCGCGCGGGCAAGCGGGCTGTGAACGCAGGCGGGCCATTCAGTCACTGAATGGTCGGCCGGCGCGCATCCTGGTCAGCGGCCCTCACTCGCGGTCTTCGCTGAGCGCACGCTCGAAGCGCGGCGTGAAGGCCTGCACGAAGGCGTTGCGCAGGATCGCCACGAACGCCTGGAATGGGTTGACGTGGCTGTCGCCCTTCATGCTGCCGGAGAGTTCGATGCGGGTGGCGAACTGGTCCTTGCTCTGGTTCTTCAGCACCGTCTGGCCACCGCCGACCACCGCTTCCCAGAGGCCCTGGAAGAAGCCTTTCTCGCGGTTCTCGACATCCTGCTTCCAGTTGAACACGTCGACGTCGCGCAGCAGCGGCTTGATGTAGCCGCTGAGCTGGGCGTTCTGCGCCTCGGCCTCGATCACCAGGTCGCCGGTGCCGGCGGCGAAGTCGAACTTGCCGTAGGCGCGGGAAAAGTCGTTGAGGCGCTTGAGTTCCAGATCGGTCATGCGCAGGCGCAGCTGGAAATCCTCGAAATTGGTGAAAGGGTCGAAGCTCGCGCTCGCCTCGAGCGGCGCCTGGCCGAACAGCGCGGCGTGTCCCTTGAAGGTGGCGACGCGCTTGCCATCCGCGCTGGCGGTGTTGGTGAGGTTGTAGACGCTGGCGTCGACCTCGCTGGCGAACACGTCCACCGGCGGCTGCGACTGGAAGTTGCGGAACGCCAGGCGCCCGTCGACCACACGGACTTCGTTGAGGGTGATCGGCAGCAGTTGCTCCAATTGGTCGCGCCAGTCGACGCCCTCACCGGTCTGGTCCTGCTTCGGATCTTCGCTGTCGACGAAGTTGAGCTTGGGCGACTGGAAGATGACCTGGGCCACCACCGCGTGGTCGTACCACAGCGAATGCCAGCTCACCGAGAGGTCGATCAGCGGCGCTTCCAGCAACGGGACCGGAACGTCGCCGCTGGCCTTCTCGATCACCAGCCCGTTGATGCGGTAGGCGCCACGCCACCAGGCGAGGTCGACGTCGGCGATCTGCCCGCGGTATTCGCCCATGTCGGCGAGCTTGCCGTTCAGGTAGTCGCGCACCACGTAGGGCAGGGCCAGGTGAGCGACCAGCAGCAACAGGACGAGGGCCAGCGCGATCCACAGGGGCATGCTGTAGCGACGTTTCATGAGGGTTCCATTTCCGGGTGGCGTCGCTCGATGGACAGCCTTGGGCGCCGGGGAGTTCGCTGGACGAGAAACCCCATGGGGCATAGGCTTATGCGCTTTCTCAAGCCACTTGCCGCGGGGACCTCCATGAGCCGCATCTACGCTGACAACGCACAGGCCATCGGCAATACGCCGCTGGTGATGATCAATCGCCTGGGGCCGAAAGGCGTCACCCTGCTGGCCAAGATCGAGGGCCGCAACCCGGCCTATTCGGTGAAGTGCCGGATCGGCGCGAGCATGGTCTGGGATGCCGAGGAATCCGGGCGCCTGAAGCCGGGCATGACCATCGTCGAGCCGACCTCCGGCAACACCGGCATCGGGCTGGCGTTCGTGGCCGCGGCACGTGGCTACAAGCTGATCCTGACCATGCCGGCGTCTATGAGCCTGGAGCGGCGCAAGGTGCTCAAGGCGCTCGGCGCGGAGCTGGTGCTCACCGAGCCGGCCAAGGGCATGAAGGGCGCGATCGACAAAGCAAGCGAGATCGCCGCCTCCAACCCCGGCGAATACCTGCTGCTGCAGCAGTTCGAGAACCCGGCCAACCCGGCGATCCATGAGAAGACCACCGGCCCGGAAATCTGGAACGACACCGACGGCAGCATCGACGTGCTGGTGGCCGGCGTCGGCACCGGCGGCACCATCACCGGCGTGTCGCGCTTCATCAAGCTGAACAAGGGCAAGAAGATCCTTTCCGTCGCCGTGGAGCCGATCGGTTCGCCGGTGATCAGCCAGGCGCTGGCTGGGGAGGAGATCAAGCCCGCGCCGCACAAGATCCAGGGCATCGGCGCCGGCTTCGTGCCGAAGAACCTCGACCTGTCCATCGTCGACCGTGTCGAGCAGGTGGGCGACGAGGAGGCCAAGACGATGGCCCTGCGCCTGATGCGCGAGGAGGGGATTCTCTGCGGGATTTCCTGCGGCGCGGCGATGGCTGCCGCGGTTCGCCTGGCCGAACACCCGGAAATGCAGGGCAAGACGATCGTGGTGATCCTGCCGGACTCCGGCGAGCGCTACCTGTCGAGCATGCTGTTCGACGGCCTGTTCAGCGAGCAGGAGCTGCAGCAGTAGCACCGGCGCCGGGCCCGCCCTGCGGGTCCGGCCTTTCGTTCGTCGCCGCTTCGTGGTTATAGTCGGGGCTCTTCCCGACCCGTTTCGAGATTGATCATGTCTGCTTCGCCCACGGCCCGCCCCTTTGCCTCTTCGTTCGCCCTGAACGTAGCGCCGCGTGCCCGTGCCGTTGCCGCGCCACTCGCCCCGCCACCTGTGAGCCCGCCCGCGGGCTGCCTGGCTCCGCCGCCGCCACTGGCCTGAGCCGCGCCGGTTCGCCGGCGTCCCGTTCCCTGCACTCCCACGCCGCTGGCGTGGTCCTCCTTGCCGATTTCACAGGTGGCAACATGCAGTTCTTTACCCGCAACAACCTCGTCGCGTGCGCGTCGACGAGCCTCTTCGTGCTGCTCTGGAGCAGCGGCGCCATCGTTTCCAAATGGGGCCTGGCGCATGCCTCGCCGTTCGCCTTCCTCTTGGTGCGCTTCGTCATCGCCTTGCTGGCGCTGACGATCCTCGCCCGGGCTCTGCCGTTGCGCCTGCCGGGCACCAGGGCGGCACGCGGATATGCCGTGGCGACCGGGCTGGTGCTGCTCGGCGCCTACCAGATCTTCTACCTGCTGGCGCTGGACCTGCAGGTGACGCCCGGCGTGATGGCGACGCTGCTCGGCGTCCAGCCGATCCTCACCGCGGTGCTGCTGGAGAAGCGCCTCTCGCCGAGCCGGCTGTTCGGCCTGTGCCTCGGTCTGCTCGGGCTGGTGCTGGTGGTCTACCAGAGCATCGGCCTGGCCGGCCTCTCATGGGCGGGCACGCTGTGCGGCCTGTTGGCGCTGGCGAGCATGACCGGCGGTTCGATCATGCAGAAGCGCATGCACGACAACCCGCTCGGCAGCCTGCCGCTGCAGTACCTGGCGGGTACGCTGCTGTGCGCGGCGTTCGTGCCGTTCCAGCCGTTCGAGATCGAGGCGGGCGTCGAATTCTGGGTGTCGGTGCTGTGGATGGGATTGCTGATTTCGGTGCTGGCGACGCTGCTGCTGTACCGGCTGATCGCACGGGGCAACCTGGTCAACGTCACCAGCCTGTTCTACCTGGTGCCGGCGGTGACCGCGTTGCTCGATTACCTGGTGTTCGACAATCGCCTTGCGCCGCTGAGTCTGGCGGGAATGGGGCTGATCGTGGCGGGGCTGCTGTTCGTTTTCCGCCAGCCGAAGAGCGCCGGCTGACCGGTGTGGTCCGGGGGCGCCAGGGTGGCGCCCCCGTTCCGATCAGGACTTCTTGCGACCGAGGATGATGTGCGACGCCTTGATCAGCGCGGTAGCGGGTTTGCCGGCCGCCAGGCCGAGTTCGGTCACGGCTTCGCGGGTGACGATGGCCGTGAGTTGCGCGCCGCCCGCCAGACGCAGGGTGACTTCGGCGTTCACCGCGCCGGTCTCGATGTTCTCCACGGTGCCGGTCAGTTGATTGCGGGCGGACAACTGGAAGTCGTCGCTGCCGGTCATCAGCATCACCCAGGGCGCCTTCACCAGGGCGACCACCTCGACGCCGGCGGCCAGCTGCATCTCGCGCAGGCTGTCCATGGTGACGATGGCCACCAGGCGGTCGTTGTCGCCCAGATCGATCTCCACCTCGGCGTTGACCGCGCCGGTATGGCATTGCAGAACTTTCCCTGACAGCCGATTGCGCGCACTTATCTGCATGCTGCTCTCCCTTGTCGCGTTAACGACGTTGTATTGTTCGCTACATAAATAATCCAGATCAAAAATCCGATCCGCCGGTGTCGACTCTAGAAAACAGTTCGATATAGAGGCAACCATAGCGGCGCGGTGATCTGGCACGCTTCTCGCTATATGCCAGTCTATACAGAGGATTTTCCATGACCAACGTCCCACAGCGTTTCATCGGCAGGCTTTCACTGGAGAGCGCGGTCGGCACGTCGCTCTCCGACACGCGTATCCGCCTGCTCGAGCAGATCGGCGAACTCGGCTCCATCAGCCAGGCGGCGAAAGCCGTGCCGCTGTCCTACAAGGCGGCGTGGGATGCGGTGGATGCGATGAACAACATGGCCCCGCAACCGCTGGTGGTGCGTGTCACCGGCGGACGCCAGGGCGGCGGCACCCAGCTCACCGACTACGGGCGCAGCATCGTCGCCATGTACCGGGCGCTGGAAATCGAGTACCAGCTCGCGCTCGACCGGCTCAGCGCGCGCCTGGGGGAAGTCGGAGCAGCCGATGTTCAGGAGTTCCAGAGTCTCATGCATCGACTCTCGATGAAGACCAGCGCACGCAACCAGTTCTCTGGGCCGATCACCGGCCTGCGCGACGGCGGCGTCGATTACGAAGTGCGCTTGCGCCTGGATGCGCAGAGCGAGCTGATCGCGGTGATCACCAAATCCAGCGCGGAAAACCTCGGCCTGGCGATCGGCAAGGAGGTCTTCGCCTTCATCAAGTCCTCGTCGGTGCTGCTCAGCACCGACCGCGAACTGCAGCTCACCGCGCGCAACCAGTTGTGGGGCGAGATCGTCGAGATCCAGGCCGGCTCGGTGAACGACCAGGTCAGCCTGCTGCTGCCGTCCGGGCGCAGCGTCACCTCGGTGGTCACCCACGGCAGCTGCGAAACCCTCGGTCTCGCCGTCGGCCAGCAGGCGTGCGCGTTGTTCAAGGCCTCCAGCGTCATCCTCGCCGTTTACGATTGATCCCACCCAAGGAGCGTCACCATGAAAGCCCGTAAGACCCTGTTCGCCGCCGTTGCCCTGGCGCTGTTCTCGACCCTTGCCCACGCCGAGCAGGTGCAGGTGGCGGTTGCCGCCAACTTCACCGAGCCGATGAAGAAGATCGCCGAGCAGTTCGAGAAGGACACCGGCAACCAGGCCGTGCTGACCTTCGGCGCGACCGGCAAGTTTTACGCGCAGATCACCAACGGCGCGCCGTTCGAGGTGTTCCTCGCGGCCGACGATGCCACGCCGGCCAAGCTGGAAAGCGAGAAGGCCGCCGTCGAGGGCAGCCGCTTCACCTACGCCATCGGCAAGCTGGTGCTGTGGTCGGCCAAACCCGGCTACGTCGACGCCAAGGGCCAGGTGCTGGCCAGGGGCGACTTCAAGCACCTGTCGATCGCCAGCCCGAAAGCCGCGCCCTACGGCGCCGCTGCCATGCAGACCCTGGACAAGCTGGGCCTGACCCAGAAGGTCGAAAGCCGCATCGTCACCGGCGAGAACATCACCCAGGCCTATCAGTTCATCGCCACCGAGAACGCCGAGCTGGGCTTCGTCGCGCTGTCCCAGGTCACCGAAGACGGCAAGCTGGTCAGCGGCTCGGCCTGGCAGGTGCCCGCCGAGTACTATTCGCCGATCCGCCAGGACGCGCAGATCCTCGCCAAGGGCAGGGACAACCCGGCCGCCAAGGCGCTGGTCGATTACCTGAAAGGCGAGAAGGCCGCGGCAATCATTCGCTCCTACGGCTACACCCTGTAAATTTCTCCGCAGCATGATCCGGTGCAGCCTGTCTGCGCCGGATGTCTTTTTCCCCGAGTAGCGCCAAGGAGTCCGCCGCTTGCCTTCAGCCGTCGATCTTTCCGCTGTCCGCCTGACCATCGAGCTGGCCGGGCTGACCACGTTGATCCTGATGGTCGTCGGCACGCCCATCGCCTGGTGGCTGGCGACCACGCGTTCGCGGCTGCGTGGCTTGTTCGGTGCGCTGGTGGCGTTGCCGCTGGTGCTGCCGCCCTCGGTGCTCGGCTTCTACCTGCTCGTCAGTCTCGGCCCACGCGGTCCGCTGGGAGCGCTGACGCAATGGCTCGGCCTCGGCCTGCTGCCGTTCACCTTCGCCGGGCTGGTGGTCGGCTCGGTGTTCTATTCGATGCCCTTCGTGGTGCAGCCGTTGCAGCAGGCATTCGAGGCCATCGGCAAGCGCCCGCTGGAAGTCGCCGCGACCCTGCGCGCCTCGCCGCTGGACACCTTCTTCAGCGTGGTGCTGCCGCTGGCGCGTCCCGGCTTCATCACCGCCGCGATCCTCGGCTTCGCCCACACCGTCGGCGAGTTCGGCGTGGTGCTGATGATCGGCGGCAACATCCCGGAACGCACGCGGGTGGTTTCCGTGCAGATCTACGATCACGTCGAGGCGCTGGAATACGCCGAGGCGCACTGGCTGGCCGGCGGCATGCTGGTGTTCAGCTTCCTCGTGCTGCTGGCGCTCTACACTTTCAACTCCCGTCAGCGGATGGTCTGAGATGAGCGACTCCGCCTACATCGAACTGGACCTGCAGCACGGCTGGGTGGACTTCGGCCTGCGGGTCGAGGCGCGCCTGCCGGTCTCCGGCGTCACGGCGATCTTCGGTCATTCCGGCTCCGGCAAGACCACGCTGCTGCGCTGCATCGCCGGGCTGGAGCGGGCGCGCGGCGGGCGGGTGACGGTCGCCGGGGAATGCTGGCAGGACGAGTTGCGCGGGCTGTTCGTGCCACCGCACAAACGTCCGCTTGGCTACGTGTTCCAGGAGGCCAGCCTGTTCCCGCACCTCAGCGTGCGGCGCAACCTGGAGTACGGCCAGCGCCGCATCCCGGCGAGCGAGCGGCGGATTTCCCTGGACCAGGCGGTGGAGCTGCTCGGCATCGGTCATCTGCTCGAGCGCTCGCCGCAGCGCCTGTCGGGTGGCGAGCGGCAGCGCGTCGGCATCGCCCGTGCGCTGGCCACCAGCCCACGCCTGCTCTTGCTCGACGAGCCGCTGGCCGCGCTGGACCAGCGGCGCAAGCAGGAAGTGCTGCCGTACCTAGCGCGCCTGCACGCCGAGCTGGGCATCCCGATGCTCTACGTCAGCCACTCGCTGGCCGAAGTCACCCGTCTGGCCGATCACATGCTCTATCTGGAAGGCGGCGCGGTGCGCGCTGCCGGCCCGCTGAACCGGGTGCTGACCAGCGCCGAGCTGCCGCTGGCGCATCTGGACGAGGCGGAAACCGCCTTGGAAGGGCAAATCGAAGCGCATGACGAGGCCTTCCTGCTCAGCTACGTGCGGGTGCCGGGCGGGCGCCTGGCGTTGCCGCTGACCGAGCTGCCGGCCGGGCGAGGGGTGCGCGTCGGCATCCAGGCGCGCGACGTCAGCCTGGCGCTGGAGAAGCCGCAGCGCAGCAGCATCCTCAACCAGCTGCAAGGGCAGGTGCTGGACGTGCTCCATGAGCCGGACAGCGCGCAAAGCCTGGTGCGCATCGACCTCGGCGGCGCGGTGCTGCTCTCACGCATCACCCGGCGTTCCGCGGTCGAGCTGGAGTTGCGCGGAGGCATCCAGGTGTACGCGCAGATCAAGGCCGTCGCCCTGGTCAACTGAGTTCTTTTCCGCCATTCCCTTTACCGATCCCGACGACGCGACTGCTCGCGCTTCGTCGTGGGCGCCGTTCGGCCGGCAGCGGCGCTGTAGCCTCTCCTACATTATGTATTTCTTGTTATATAGAAAACACGAGCACTCCGTATGGTTGCCTCCCTGCGCTATTAGGAAAAAATAAAACCGTTTTAAATTAGCTATATAGGTAGATTTAGCGGGCGGCATAGCGCCCGCTCAGGAATGGCACAGGATATGCTTTTACGGTTTTACGGTAACTATAGATATATAGAAAAATCGTTTCCGTTTGTCATTCACTGGGGAGTCATCCATGCGCCATACCTCCATCGGCGGGCTGTTCGCCGCCGCCGCGCTGGGCCTTGCGCCCGGCGCGTTCACCGTTGCCGCCGACACCGAGAGCAACGTCTTCGAGCTCGGGCAAATCAGTGTCATCGACAGCAAGGGCGAGAGCAGCCTGGGCGGCAGCGATACGCTGGACAGCGAGGCCATGCGCAAGTACGACCGCGAGACGCTGGGCAAGGCGCTGGACCTGGTGCCGGGCGTCAACCTGAGCCGGGTCGGCGCGCGTAACGAGCAGATGGTCTACGTGCGCGGCTTCGACCTGCGCCAGGTGCCGATCTTCCTCGACGGCATTCCGGTCTACGTGCCCTATGACGGCTACGCCGATCTCGGCCGCTTCACCACCTTCGAGCTGTCGCGCATCGAGGTGGCCAAGGGCTTCAGCTCGATGACCTATGGGCCGAATACCCTCGGCGGGGCGATCAACCTGGTCACGCGCAAGCCGGTGAAGGCCTTCGAGGGCGAGATCGGCTGCGGCCTAAGTTTCACCGACGACGGCGAGAACAACGGCAACCGCCTCTACGCCAACCTCGGCAGCAACCAGGGCAGCTGGTACATGCAGGCCGGGGTGTCCTACCTGGACCAGGACTACTTCCGCCTCTCCGACGACTACCGCCCCAACGCCTTCGAGGACGGCGGCCGACGCGACAACAGCTATGCCACCGACCGCAAGATCAACCTCAAGGTCGGCCTGACACCCAACGACAGCGACGAGTACGTGGTCGGCTACCAGCGCCAGGAAGGCAAGAAGGGCAACCCGCCCTATGCCGGCGATACGCTCAGCTCGACGCGCTACTGGCAATGGCCGACCTGGGACAAGACCAGCGTCTACGCCAGCAGCTCCACCGACCTCGGCGCCCACCGGCTGAAGGTGCGCGCCTATCACGACACCTACGAGAACAGCCTGTACGCCTACGACAATGCCCGCTACGACAGCCAGACCCGGGCCTCGTCGTTCCGCAGCTGGTACGACGACTACAGCAACGGCGCCAGCGTCGAGGACGAATGGAGCCTGAGCGACGAGAACCTGCTGCGCCTGGCCTACCACTTCAAGCAGGACGTGCACCGCGAGCACGACGGCGGCGAGCCCTGGCAGCATTTCGAGGACCGCACCCAGTCGCTGGCGCTGGAGGACAGCCACGCGCTGAGCGAGCTGCTGACCCTGGTGGTCGGCGTGTCCCACGACCAGCGCGACGGCCGCGAGGCGCAGAGCTACGCCAAGAGCACCGGGATGGTCGACGAGGAGGGCGGCAAGAACCACAGCAACAACGGCCAGGTCGGGCTGTTCTTCCAGCAGGACGAGGCCACCCAATGGCGTGCCAGCGTGGCGCGCAAGAGCCGCTTCGCCACCATCAAGGACCGCTACTCCTATCGCATGGGCACGGCGATCCCCAACCCGGACCTCAAGTCCGAGCACGCCACGCACTTCGAGCTCGGCTACCAGCGCGCGCTGGGTGAAACCTGGAAGCTCGACGCCGCGCTTTTCCGCAGTGACATCGACGACCTCCTGCAATCGGTGCGCATCGATGCCGGCGCCTGCTCCAGCCCGCCGTGCTCGCAGATGCAGAACGTCGACAAGGCGCGGGTGAACGGCCTGGAGCTGGCCCTGGACGGCGCCTTTCTCGGTTGGGACATGGCCTTCAACTACCTCTACCTGGATCGCACCAACCGCTCCGACGACCGCGTCCGGCTCACCGATACGCCGCGCCACAAGGCCTTCGCCAGCCTCAGCCGGGAGATCGGCCGCTGGCGCCTGCAGACGAGCGCCGACATGGCCTCGCTGCGCTACACCTCCACCGACGGCCTGCAGGTCGCCAATGGCTTCGCGGTGATCGACAGCAAGCTGGGCTACCGCTTCGACGGTGGCCTGCTGCTGGAGGCCGGCGTGCAGAACGTCTTCGACCGCGACTACGAATACAGCGAGGGCTATCCGGAACCGGGCCGTACCTACCTGGTGCAAGGCAACCTGACCTTCTGATCGAGGAAATCGCCATGTCCGTTCACTCCTTCCTCAGCCGCCGGCGTCTGCTCGGCGGCATGGCGCAGCTCGGCCTGTTCTGCGCGGTACGCCCGCTACTGGCCGCGCCCCGCGAGCTGACCGTGCTCACCAGCTATTCGGAAACCGTGCTCGCGCGGATGGAAGAGGCCTTCGAGCGTGCCTATCCGCAGTACCGGCTGAACCTGCTCTGGCGCATGCCGCACGATGCCATCGGCTACCTGTCGCAGCCGCGCCAGGGCGATGTCGACGTCTACTGGGCGGCCTCGCCGCGGACCTTCGAGGCGCTGCGCCAGCAGGGCGCCTGGCGCGCGCTGCCGGTGGCGGACGCCGGCCTGGCCGACCACATCGGCGCCTTGCCGCTGCTCGGGCCGGAGCGCGCCTATCGCGCCAGCGAACTCGCCGGCTACGGGTTCGCCGTCGACCCGCAGGCGCTCGCCGGTCTCGGCGTGGCGCCGCCGAAGGACTGGAGCGACCTGGCCGATCCGCGCCTGGCCGGGCGCATCGCCCTGCCGGTGCCGAGCCAGGTCGGCTTCGCCCCGCCGATGATCGACATCGTCCTGCAGGCTTATGGCTGGCAGCGTGGCTGGGCGTTGTGGAGCGAGATCGCCGGGCTGTCCTACCTGGTCCCGCGCGGCTCCACCTTCATCAGCGACGAAGTGGTCGGCGGCCGCGCGGCCATCGGCCTGTCCATCGACTTCTTCGTCGCCTCGGCGATCGCCGGCGGCGCCCGGCTGGAGTTCCTCTATCCGGCGCACGGCGGGCTGAATCCCGGCCAGATCGCCATCGCCGCCGCCTCGCGCAACGGCGAAGCGGCGGAAGCCTTCGTGTCCTTCGTGCTCTCCGAGGCGGGCCAGCGCGTGCTCGCGGACCCGGACATCCGCAAGCTGCCGGTGCGCGAGTCGGTCTACGCGCAGTTGCCGACGACCTACCACAACCCGTTCCGCAACGCGGCGGCCGGCGGTTACGAGTATCGCGGCGATGCCGGCAGCGGACGCCTCGGGCTGATCGCCGCGCTGTTCGAGCAGATGCTGGTGGCGCAGCACGAACGGCTGGTGACGCTCTGGGCGCAACTGCACCAGCTGGAAGCCCGACGCGGCCGGCGCCTCGACGACATCCGCGGCCAGCTCGGGGCGCCCCTGATCGACGAAGCTCAGGCCGCCGATGTGCAGCTGCTGGCCGGCTACCGGCGCAACCTGGAGGGCGCGACGATGCAGCCCGATGCGCGCGTGCTAGGGTGGGCGGCGCTCGCGGAGCAGCGCTATCGGCAGGTCGCCGACAGCCTGCAGCGGTTGGCCTGATGCGCCGGCTGACGACCTTCGGCCTGCTGCTGGTGCTGGCGAGCCCCGCCCATGCCGAACCGCCGTTGCAGACCGGCGTTGAGGAGGCCGGCCGCCAGGCGTTTTCCACGCCGATGGCCGGGCTGGATGCCGAGCGGAGCGCCGCCTTCCTGCGTGGACGCAGCCTGTTCCGCCAGGTCTGGGTGATCGCGCCGTCGCGTGACGAGGCGGTGGATGGCCTCGGCCCGCTGTACAACCGCCCGGCCTGCACCTCCTGCCACCCGGCGAACGGACGCGGCCAGGCGCCGGAGCAGCCGGGCCAACGCATGGCTTCGATGCTGGTGCGGCTGTCGCTGCCGGGCCGCGGGGCGCACGGAGGCCCGTTGCCGCATCCGGTCTATGGCGACCAGCTCAACGAAACTGGCGTACCGGGCGTGCCCGGCGAGGGCAGGGCGCGGCTGGTCTGGACGCAGACGGCGTTTCGCTTCGCCGATGGCGAGACGGCGAGCCTGCGTCAGCCGCGTATCGAGTTCGACGAACTGGCCTACGGATCGCTGGACGGCGTGCTGACCTCGCCGCGCGTCGGCCCGCCGGTGTTCGGTCTCGGCCTGCTCGATGCGGTGGACGACGCCACGCTCGAGGCGCTGGCCGCCGCGCCGCAGGCGGACGGTGTGCAGGGCCGGGTCAACCGGGTCTGGAGCCCGCAGGCGAACACGCCGCAGGTCGGTCGCTTCGGCCTCAAGGCCAACGTCGCGCGCCTGCGTGAGCAGATCGCTGGCGCGCTGCTGGGTGACATGGGCATCACCTCCACACTGCATCCGCGGGAGAACTGCAGCGCCGCGCAAACCGCCTGCGCCGGCACACCGAACGGCGGGCAGCCGGAGTTGAGCGATGCCCAGCTCGACGATATCGAGGCGTACCTGGCCTACCTGGCGGTGCCGGCGCGGCGCGACCTCGATGTCGCCGTGGTGCGCCAGGGCGAGGCGCAGTTCCAGGCGCTGGGCTGCGGCGGCTGCCATCGCCCGCAACTGGTCACCGGCGAACGGGCCGCGGACCCGCGCCTGCGTGGTTTGACGATCGCTCCCTACAGCGACCTGCTGCTGCACGACATGGGCGAGGGCCTCGCCGATGAGCGCCCGGATTACCTGGCCAGCGGCCGCGACTGGCGCACCGCGCCGTTGTGGGGCATCGGCCTGGCGCAGCGGTTGTCGCCCTCGGCCGGCTTTCTTCACGATGGCCGCGCGCAGCCTGAGCGAGGCCATCCTCTGGCACGGCGGCGAGGCGCTGCCGGCACGCGAGCGCTTCGTCGCCCTGCCGCGGGAGGCCCGCCAGGCGCTGCTGGCGTTTCTCGGCTCGCTCTGATTCTGGCGAACGTCCTCGCGGCCAGGCCCCACGCAGCCCGCAGGGCCGTTCGCCAGGTAGGCGGACGGTCCGGCCCGCCGGCGGCTTTCGCTTCCTCCGGCCACTGACTAAGCTCGGCACTACCTTTCACCGCAGGGACTTCCTCCATGGCGCAGCAATGGCCGGCCGCTGACATCGCCCGCGCGATCCTCGATGGTTTCGACGATTACCGTGAGCATTTCCGCCAGATCACCGACGGCGCCCGCACGCGTTTCGAGCAGGCGCAGTGGCAGGAGGCGCAGCGCGCCTCGGCGGCGCGGATCGCGTTGTACGAGGAAAAGGTCGCCGAAACGGCGCAACGTCTGCCGCAGGCGTTCGATGCGCAGGTGCTGCTGGACGTGCAGGCCTGGCCGCTGGTGAAGAGCGCTTACATCGCGCTGATCAACCTGCGCTTCGACGACGAACTGGCGGAAACCTGGTTCAACTCGATCTTCTGCAACCTGTTCAGCCACGACTGCATCAGCGACGGCACCATGTTCGTCCACACCACGCGCCCGTCGCTGCGCGGCCAGGAGCGCGCGGTGCAGACGCGCACCTACCGGCCGCACGGCAAGCTGGACGAAATGCTCGCCCAACTGTTCGCCGACTACGCCTTCGACGTCGCCTACGCCGACCCGGCCGGCGATCTGCAACGCATGGAGGCGCAGCTGCGCGCGTCGCTGCCGGACTGGGTATGCAAGGACCCGGCGCTGACCGTGGAGCTGTTCTCTTCGGTGCTCTACCGCAACAAGGGCGCCTATCTGGTCGGGCGCCTCTACACCCGCGACGAGCAATGGCCGCTGGTGATCCCGCTGCTCAACCGCGAAGGGCTCGGCATCCAGGCCGACGTGCTGATCACCGACGAGGCGGAGGTCTCGATCATCTTCTCCTTCACCCGTACCTATTTCATGGTCGACGTGGCGATCCCGGCGGAGTTCGTCGGCTTCCTCAAGCGCATCCTGCCGGGCAAGCACGTCGCCGAGCTGTACACCTCGATCGGCTTCTACAAGCACGGCAAGTCGGAGTTCTACCGCGCGCTGATCGGCCACCTGGCGACCACCGACGACCGCTTCGTGATGGCGCCGGGCGTGCGCGGCATGGTGATGAGCGTGTTCACGCTGACGGGCTTCAACACCGTGTTCAAGATCATCAAGGACCGCTTCTCGCCGTCGAAGAACGTCGACCACGCCACGGTGATCGAGAAGTATCGCCTGGTGAAGAGCGTCGACCGGGTGGGGCGGATGGCCGATACCCAGGAGTTCTCCGACTTCCGCTTCCCGCTCTCCAAGTTCGAGCCGGAGTGCCTGGCCGAGCTGCTCGAGGTTGCGCCGTCCACCGTCGAGGTGCAGGGCGACACCGTGCTGGTGCGGCACTGCTGGACCGAGCGCCGGATGATCCCGCTGAACCTCTACCTGGAGAACGCCAGCGAAGCCCAGGTGCTGCACGCGCTGGAGGATTACGGGCTGGCGATCAAGCAACTGGCGGCGGCGAACATCTTCCCCGGCGACATGCTGCTGAAGAACTTCGGTGTCACCCGCCACGGCCGCGTGGTGTTCTACGACTACGACGAGATCAGCTTCCTCACCGAGGTGAACTTCCGGCACATCCCGCCGCCGCGCTACCCGGAGGACGAGATGTCCGCCGAGCCCTGGTATTCGGTGGGCCCGCACGACGTCTTTCCCGAGGAGTTTCCGCGCTTCCTGTTCGTCGACCTGGCCCAGCGCCGCCTGTTCGCCAAGCTGCACGGCGACCTGTACGACGCCGACTACTGGAAGAGCCTGCAGAGCGCGATTCGCGAAGGCAAGGTGATCGACGTCTTCCCCTACCGGCGCAAGGCACTAGCTGTGGGTTGAGTCCTGGTGCAAGCGCGTTTCGCGCGGGTCAGCCTTCACCGTCATCGGTGCGCGCGGCGCACCCTACGGAATGCGTGGCGCCGGTTGCTTGCTGGTGCGTGGCTCGGCTTTCACCGTCAGGCGCGCCCTACGGAATGCCTGGCGCACGGGCCGGCGTAGGGTGCGCCGCGCGCACCAGCGGTGTTCAGCTAGCGCTCGGCCGCCAGTTGCCCGAGTCGGCGCTGCTCGCGCACCGGCGGCAGCATCAGCAGGCCGGCCACCACCATCGCCGCGCAGGCCACGCCCAGCGCCGCCTGCAGACCACCGCTGAAGTGGCTGCTGAGCGCCGCGATCAGCGGGCCGCTCAACTGGCCGACGGCGAAGCCGGCGGTGAGGATGCCGACGTTGCGCGCATGGCCGTGCGGGTCGAGTTCGCGGGCGTACTGCATCACCAGCAGCATCCCGGCGAGGAACGGCCCGCCGCACAATGCCACGCCCAGTGCCAGGCCGCTCATGCCGGGGAACAGGCAGGCGAGCACGCCGGCGGCCTGCAGCCAGAGCGCGCCGATCAGCCAGCGCCCGGTGCCGCCGGGTGTGGGTTTGCGGAAGGCGACCAGCAGCACGCCGACGGTGGCGATCAGGCCGAAGGCCGGCCAGAACAGGTCGGCCTGCCATTGCCCGTGGAAGCGGCTGGCGGCCATCTGCGAGAGGAAGGTCGCCGGGATGATGTAGCCGGCACCGACCAGGGTGTAGGCGCCGAGCAGCGCATAGAGCGCGCGATGGCGCTTGCCGTCCGAGCCGGCAGGTATCGGCGGCGGGGTTTGCGGCATCGGTATCAGCGGCTGGGCGATCGCGGCCAGCACCAGCGCGATGACGCCGTAGGCCAGCCACAGCGCCGAGGAATTCTGCCCATGCAGGTTCATGCCCAGCGCCACCAGCCCGGTGATCAGCACGCCGATGCTCGGCCCGGTGAAGATCAGCCCGCCCCAGTGCGCCTTGCCGGCCTGCACCGCGAGCTGGCTGGCGGCGGAGGTGAGCACCACCAGCACCCAGGCGCTGGCAACGCCGGCAGCGAAACGCAGGATCGCGTGGGCCCAGAGGCCGTGGCCGAGGGCCGACATCAGGGTGATGGCGACGCAGGCCCAGAGCCCGCCGATCAGGCGCTGCCTGGCGCGGCGCGGCGAGGCGGCGTAGAGGGCATCGAGCGCGCCGACCAGATAGCCGAGGTAGTTGGCGGCGGCGATCAGCCCGGCGCCGGTGAGGTCGACCTGGCCTTCGGCGATCAGGTGCGGGAGCTGGGGCGTGAGTGCGAAACGACCGACGCCCATGGCCACGATGAGTGCCAGCACGCTGGCGAGGATGCGGACGAGAGGGGGCATGTGCGGCTCCAGTTCAGGTTTCTGGATTCGATCATAGGGCTTTGACATCTTCATAAAAAACGAATAATAAAGAATCACTTGTTCACAATTTGAGAATGGTTTGTCTTGGAGCGACGTGCATGGAACTGAGTCAATTGCGTATTTTCCAGGCGGTGGCCGAGGAGGGCTCCATCGCCAAGGCGGCGCTGCGGATGAACCGCGTGCCCTCGAACCTCTCCACCCGCCTGCGTCAGCTGGAGGATTCGCTGGGCGTCGAGCTCTTCCTGCGCGAGCGCCAGCGCCTGCAACTGTCGGGGCCGGGGAAGATCCTGCAGAGCTACGCCGAACGCCTGTTCGCGCTGCATGCCGAAGCCGAGGCGGCGCTGCGCGGCGGTGAGCCCAGCGGCGATTTCGTCATCGGCTCGATGTACAGCACGGCGGCGATCCATCTGCCGGCGATGCTCGCGCGCTACCACCGCGCCTATCCCGAGGTGAACCTGCAGGTTCAGACCATGACCAGCGGCGATCTAGTCGAGGGTCTGATCGACGGTCGTCTCGGCGCCGCGCTGGTCGACGGCCCGCTGGACTACAGCGAGCTGGACGGGATCGAATTGCTGCAGGAACAGATGGTGCTGGTCACCGCCGCCGGCCATGCGCCGGTACGCTGCGCCCGCGACGTGGCGGGGGAGGCGGTGTACACCTTCCGCTCGCGTTGCGCCTATCGCCGGCGCCTGGAGGGCTGGTACGCCGCTTCGCGCGCGCCGATGGGCCGGGTGATGGAAATCGAGTCCTACCACAGCATGCTGGCCTGTGTGATCGCCGGCGGCGGCGTGGCGATGATGTCGCGCTCGATGCTCGACAGCATGCCCGGCCGCGAGGGTGTCGACGTGCATGCCCTGGCGGCGCCGTTCGACACCTCCAGCACCTGGCTGATGTGGCGCAAGGACATGCTCGGGCCGAACCTGCGGGCCTGGGTGGCGCTGCAGGAAGGCGCATCGGCAGCGGCGCCGTCGGCGGCGGACCTCGACATCGCCCGCAGCACGGCAGCCTGAACATGGACCAGCCAGCGGCCCGGCCGCATCACGATGAAGCGCTGCACACGCTCGGCGAGCTGCTCGCCGAAACCCCGTTGCTGGTCGTCACCGGCGCCGGGATCAGCGTCGCCTCGGGCATTCCCGACTACCGCGACGCGGAGGGCGTGCGGCGAGGCAGCGCGCCGATGATGCACCAGGAATTCGTCACCTCGGCGGCGGGGCGACGGCGCTACTGGGCGCGGGCGATGCTCGGCTGGCCGCGGGTGCGGCGTGCCGAACCGAATACCACGCACCGCGCGCTGTTCGCCCTGGAGCGCGGCGGGCGCCTCGACGGGCTGATCACCCAAAATGTCGATGGCCTGCACGAGGCGGCGGGACACCGCCAGCTCATCGAGCTGCACGGCAACCTGGCCTGGGTGGTCTGTCTGGATTGCGGCGAGCGGCTGCGCCGCGACCGGGTGCAGGTGCAGCTGGAAACGTTGAACCCCCACCTGCGGGAGGTCGACGCGGTGCAGGCGCCGGATGGCGACACGCTGCTGGCCGAGGATCACCTGGCCGACTTCCGGGCGCCGCTGTGCCCCGCCTGCGGCGGCGACCGGCTCAAGCCGGACGTGGTGTTCTTCGGCGACAACGTCGCGCCGGCCACCGCGCAGGCCGCCTGGGACGCGGTGCAGCGCGCCGCCGGCATGCTGGTGATCGGTTCCTCGCTGATGACCTATTCGAGCTTCCGGCTGTGCCGCGAAATCGTCCGCCAGGGCAAGCCGCTGATCGCGGTTAACCTCGGCAAGACCCGCGCCGACGACCTGCTGACCGCCAAGGTCGAGCTGCCCTGCGAGGCGGTGCTGCCCTGGCTGGCGGAGCGGTTGCGGGTGCCGCTGGGGTGAGGAAACGCTCCGGAGCGGTGTCCGCCGGGCTCGCTCAAATCGCGTTACATCCTTCCTGGCTGAACGTTGACGCGGGCTGAACTTAGCCGAAAGCTCCCCGGTCGATCCTTTAACGCCTGCCCGTTCAGTTGGAGGATTCCGGCCCATGTCCGTGCTGCAAGAAGACCGCTCCATCCGCTACGGAACCCTGCTGTTCGCCGCCTTCGCCGTGGCCGGAAGCGCCCAGGCCGCCAACCAGGCCACGCTGCCGGCCCCGGACCCGGCCCACAAGGTGAAGAACTACAGCAAGGTTGTCGGCTGGAAGGAGGGCGCGACGCCCAGGGCGCCCGCCGGCTTCAGCGTCAGCAAGTACGCCGACGGGCTGCGCAACCCGCGCTGGATCTATGTCACGCCGAACGGCGACGTGCTGGTGGCCGAAGCCAACACCGAGTTGAAGTCCGCGGCGGACAAGGGCGAAGCCGCGCAGGAGGGCAAGCTGGGTTCGCAGAACCTCGGCCGTAGCGCCAACCGCATCACCCTGTTCCGCGACAGCGATGGCGACGGCCAGCCGGAGCTGCGCGTGAGCTTCCTGGAAAACCTCAACCAGCCGCTGGGCATGCAGGTGGTGGGGAACTGGTTCTACGTCGCCAACACCGATTCGCTGTGGCGTTACCCGTACCAGACCGGCGACCAGAAGATCCACGGCAAGGGCGAGAAGGTCCTCGACCTGCCCGCCGGTGGCTACAACAATCACTGGACCCGCAACCTGCTGGCCAATGCCGACAACAGCAAGCTCTACGTCTCGGTGGGCTCGGCCAGCAACCTCGCCGAGCACGGCATGCAGGAAGAGAAGCGCCGCGCCAACATCCTCGAGATCAACCCCGACGGCAGCGGCGAGCGCATCTACGCGTCCGGGCTGCGCAACCCCGTCGGTATGGGCTGGGCGCCAGGCACCCAGACGCTGTGGACCGCCGTGAACGAGCGCGACAACTTAGGTGAGGACCTGGTCCCTGATTACCTCACCGAGGTTCGCGAAGGCGCCTTCTACGGCTGGCCCTACGCCTACTTCGGCGCTCACGAGGACCCGCGGATGGCCGGCAAGCGCCCGGACCTTGTGGCGAAGACACAAGTGCCGGACGTGCCGCTGGGGGCGCACACTGCCTCGCTCGGCTTGGCGTTCTACACCCAGAAGGCATTTCCGCAGAAGTACCGCGGCGGTGCCTTCATGGGTCAGCACGGCTCATGGAATCGCAGCGATCTGTCTGGCTACAAGGTGGTTTTCGTGCCGTTCAGGGAGGGCAGGCCGAGCGGCCCCATGGAGGACTTCCTGACCGGCTTCATCGCCGACTCCGCCAAGGGTGAAGTCCATGGAAGGCCGGTGGGTATCGCGGTGTTGCCGGACGGCTCGCTGCTGGTCGCTGACGATTCCAGTAACACATTATGGCGGGTACGAGCCGACGGCTGACCGGCAGTGCCCTTGCGGCATCCGGTCCCGCTGTTGGACTATGCTCTGGCGAGGCGGTCGCACGACCGCCCGCACAGGCTCAAGAGGAGAGAAGTATGAAGACCTGGTTCGAACGTCTGATTGCACAGCTCAACGCATTCTTCGGCGCCGATCACGCCGCCCGCCTGCAGCCGATCCGTGTGGTCAGCGAAGAGCAGCGCCGCCTGGCCGAAGAGCGCCGCCGCCAGCGACGCTGAATCCCGCGGCGCCCCACGCCGCATCCTCCGAGCCTTCGCCGAAGCCTGCGCTTCGGCGTTCGCGCATCCGCGACGGATCAATCGATCCCCACACCCTTATCCAGATCGAGCAGTTTGCGTACCAGCGGGTCGCTGCTCTGGCATAGCGTCTGCGCGTTGCCGTTAACGCGAATCTGCCCCTTCTCCATGATCACCACGCGGTCGCAGGTCAGCGCGAAATCCGTGTCGTCGGTGACGATCACCACGCTCAGGCGTTGCTCGGTCAGTGCGCGCAGGCTGTCCAGCAGCTGGCGTGCGGCGACCGGGTCCTCGAGCCGCGCGGTGGGGTCGTCGCACAGCAGAATGTCGGGTTTCAGCAGCAGCGCGCGGGCCAGCGCCGCGCGTTGCTGCTGGGCGTGGTCGAGTTGCTGCGGGAAACGTCCCGCATGCGCCAGCAGGCCGAGGCGGTCGAGCATGGCGTAGGCCTGGCGGCGCAGCGCGTGGTCGTCGTCGCGGCGCTGCCGGCGCGGTACCAGCAGAAGGTTGTCGAGCACGCTGAGATGCGGGAACAGGCCGATGTCGGCGAAAAGCATGCCGATGCGTTGCAGCCCGCGGGCCACCTGCGCCGAACCGATGTGGTCGCCGGCGTGGATGTAGCTTTCGCCGAACAGCACGATCTCGCCCTGATCGATGCGTTCCAGCCCGTTGATCGTGCGCAACAGCGAGCTGCGCCCCGATCCCGTCGGGCCGAGGAGGGCGATCGACTCTCCGGGACGGACCCGCAGGTTGACCCCGTCGAGCACCGGATGGCTGCCGTAGCTCTTGTGGATGTGTGTGAGCCAGAGCGCGTCCGGTGAGCCGGCAGCCTTGACCGCCGCGCGGATATGCAGCGCCGGCAGGCCACGGCGCAGGGTCTGCAACTGCTCCGCGTCGAGCAGCGGCGCTTCGTAGACGACGAACTGCCGGCGCCACTCCAGGCGGCCCAGCAGCCAGCCGAACACGGCCACCATCGCCACGTAGTAGAGGCCGACGGCGGCCAGGGTCTCCAGCACCTTGTGGTTGGCGCCGTAGAGCTGCTGGCCGATCCACAACGGCTCGCTCAGGGCGATCAGCGATACCACCGAGGTCAGCTTGAGGGTCGCCAGATAGCGCTCGGTCAGTGCCGGCAGAACGCGCTGCAACACCTGCGGCACCAGCACCAGCCGCAGCGTGGTCAGCGGCTTCAGGCCGATGGCGCTGGCGGCTTCCTGCTGGACCTTGCCCACCTCCGCCAGCGCGCGGCTGTGCACGTCCGCCATGTAGGCGGTCTGGCCGAGCACCAGGGCGATCAGGCCGGCGAGGAACGGCGTCGAGAACGCGCGCCCCTCGGGCACCAGCAGCGGAAGGTTGTAGACGAACAGCAGCAGGACGATGAACGGCAGGCTGCGGAAGAAGAACACGTAAGCCGCCGCCGGCAGGCGCAACCAGGCCAGCGCGGACTGTCGCGCCGCCGCCAGCAGAAAGCCCAGCGGCAGTGCGATCAGCCAGGCCAGCACGCTGAGTTGAATCACCGTGGCGCACGCCTTCCACAGGGAAGGCAGTGAAAACAGCGAAAGGAAGTAGCCCCAGTCGAATGCCATTGAGCGTCTCGTCTAGCGGAAGGAGGTGCCGCTGCGCCAGCGCAGCGGGCTGTAGCGGCCGATACCGGGGCGTGGTACGCCAAAAGCGAGATGCGGGCGACCTGGCCTGGCGGCAAGGGCGCGAAGAACCTTGCAGGAAAGATGCCGGAGCCGGAGGCCGCCGCGCCCTTGCGCGGCTCAGAGCACGTAGAAGAAGATCGCCACGAAGTGCAGCAGGCTGCCGGCGATGACGAACAGGTGCCAGATGCCGTGCCAGTGGCGGAAGCGGCTGTCGAAGGCGAAGAAGATGATCCCGACGGTGTAGAACACGCCGCCGGCGGCCAGCCAGATGAAGCCCTCGCGGCCGAGCGCGGCGATCAGCGGCTTCACCGCCACCAGCACGATCCAGCCCATCACTGCGTAGATCACGATGGACAGCACGCGTGCCGCGGAGCGCGGCTTGATCTCCTGCAGCATGCCCACCAGCGCCAGCCCCCAGACGATGCCGAACAGCGTCCAGCCCCAGGCGCCCTGCAGCGTCACCAGGCAGAACGGCGTGTAGCTGCCGGCGATCAGCAGGTAGATCGACAGGTGATCGAGCTTGCGCATCACCACCTTCGCCTGCCCTCGCACGCTGTGGTAGACGGTGGAAATGCTGTAGAGCAGCACCAGCGTGACGCCGTAGATGGCCACCGCGACGACCTTGCGTGGCGCACCGTCCTGCGCCGCGAGAATCAGCAACCAGACCGCGCCGACCAGTGCCAGAACGGCGCCGACCAGGTGGGTCCAGGCATTGAAGCGCTCCCCGTGATACATGCTTTACCCATCGAACTTTGCGGATGCGTTGGACAGCATACCTGTCCGGCATTGCAAACTCGCTTCAGCGCGATGTCGGGCCGCCGGGCTATCCATCGACCGGCTGCGTGAGCGGTCGTCCACGGCTCACGCCTGCAGCTCGACGCAGGCCTGCAGCCCGCCACCGGGACGATTGCGCAGGCGCAACTCGCCGCCGTGCTCGCGGATGATCGCCCGCGCCGCGGAAAGCCCCAGGCCGACGCCGCCGGTGGCCTTGTTGCGCGACGCCTCCAGCCGGTAGAAGGGCGCGAAGACCGCCTCCAGTTGCTGCTCGGCAATGCCCGGGCCGCGGTCCTCGATACGGATCAGTAGCGATCCCGGCAGCGCCTGGAGATCGATGCTCGGCTCGCGGGCGTACTTGACCGCGTTTTCCAGCAGGTTGGTCAGGGCGCGTTTGAGCCCCAGCGGGCGCCCCCGATAGACCAGCCCGGAAGGGCCCGAGAAGGCCACCTCGATGCCCTGGTCGCGGTAATCGTCGACCAGGGTCAGCAGCAGCTCGGACAGGTCGAACGGCGTGGCCTGCTCCAGCCGCGCGTCGTCGCGGAAGAAATCCAGCGCGGCGTTGATCATCGCCTGCATCTCGTCGACGTCGCGGAACAGCTTGTGCTGCTGCTCGGGGTCGTCGATGAACTCGCCGCGCAGGCGCATCCGCGTCAGCGGCGCGCGCAGGTCGTGCGATATCGCCGCGAGCATCTGCGTGCGGTCGACGACGAAGTGGCGGATCTGCGCCTGCATGGCGTTGAAGGCGAGGATCGCCTGGCGGATTTCGTGCGGGCCGACGGCCTCGATCGGTGGGGCGTGGAAGTCGCCGCCGAAGCGCCGCGCGGCCTTGGCGAAACTCAGCAGCGGCGTCGCCAGCCGCCGGGTGGCGACTGCCGCGACCGACAGCGCGGCGATCAGCGCGAGGCCGATGATCACCAGCGCGCGGGCGGTGGCGTTCAGGCCCCAGCTGCGCGCCGGGGTGGTGAAGGCCAGCCAGCTGGCGTCCTGCAGTTGTACCAGCATCAGGTAGCGGCGCGCGCTGCTGCCGTCGGGGAAGTCGTCGGGCTCGAAGGCCTCCACCCGCCGCTGCGGGTCGCCGAGCAGGCGCCGCATCGTCCGCGTGCCGTCGTGGAACACCGGATCGTCCGCCGCCGGCGTCGCGATGGCGTCGCGCCGCGCCTGCCATTCCACGGCGAACAGCGGGTTGCCAGCCGCGTCGGCGAGGCGTGGGCGCAGTTCGCTCTGCGCGGCCTCGATCACCCGGACCACACCGGCGACCTGCTCCAGCAGGCCGGTCTGAGTCAGCGGCGGCTTCGCCCAGACCCCGGCGACCTCGATGAAGAGCGCGTTCAGCGCCAGCGAGACGAGCATCGCCAGGGCGATGGTCAGGGCGATCCAGCGAACGAGGGTGTCGCGCGGCCGTACCCGTCGCTTCACAGGCGGCTGACCGCGGGGATGAACAGGTAGCCGCCGTTGCGCACGGTGCGAATCACCACCGGACGCTTGGCGTCGGCTTCCAGCTTGCGCCGCAGGCGGCTGACCTGGACGTCGATGCTGCGGTCGATGGCGTCGTGCGCATGGCCGCGGGCGAGGTCGAGCAACTGCTCGCGGCTGAGGATGCGCTGCGGGTGCTCGGCGAACACCAGCAGTAGGTCGAACTCGCCCCCGGAGAGCGGAATCATCACCCCTTCCGGCGAGCGCAGTTCGCGGCGGGTGACGTCCAGTTGCCAGCCGGAAAACCCCAGCAAAGGGCGCGCGTCGTCGCGCGGGGGCCGGGCGTCGCCGGCGCGGCGCAGCACCGCGCGTACCCGCGCCAGCAGCTCGCGGGCATCGAAGGGCTTGCTCAGGTAGTCGTCGGCGCCGAGTTCGAGGCCGACGATGCGGTCGCTCAGCTCGCCCATCGCGGTGAGCATGAGGATCGCCACCCGCTGCTCCGCGCGCAGCCGCTGGCACAGCGACAGGCCGTCCTCGCCGGGCAGCATCAGGTCGAGGATCACCAGCTCCGGCACCTGCCGTTCGATGGCTTTCCACATGCTCGCACCATCGCAGGCGACCTCGACGTCATAGCCGTGCCGGCAGAAGAATTTCTGCAGCAGGGCGAGGATTTCCAGGTCATCGTCGACGATCAGGATTCTGCTCACTATCAGGTTGTCCGCTACCCCGTTCGAGCGGCCAATCTAAAGGCAAAGGGCGCCGCCGGTCATATATTTCAATCGGGTAACAATCCTTCCGCGACGACATCAACGGGACATCTTCGGGCAAGAATCGCCCCGCACCCTGCGCCGATCAATCAACGGGAGGGTGCAGGATGAAGGCAGTACGCAACGGTGTTCCCGAGGTTTCGCGCGACGCGACTTTCCAGCCATCGACGCTGCGGCGCCGGGCGTTGCCGCCGCTGGCGGCGCTCGCGCTGCTGTGTCTGTCCGGCTGCGCCCAGATGGAGGTGGCGCCCGGCGGTTGCACGGCCTCGGCCAGCGCGCATGACCCGGCCGAGTCGGTCAACCGCGGGCTGTTCGCCTTCAATCGCGTACTGGACGACTATGCGCTCAAGCCGGTGGCACGCGGCTACGAGAAGCTACCCGAGCCGGTGCGCGGCGGCGTGCACGGCTTCGTCGACAACTTCGGCGAGCCCAAGGTGTTCGTCAACGACCTGCTGCAGGGCAACCTCAAGCGTTCGGCCAACACCCTCGGGCGCTTTGGCGTGAACACGATCTTCGGCGTGCTGGGCATAGTCGACGTCGCCGAGCGCTGGGGCATGCCGCACCACCGCGCGGATTTCGGCCAGACCTTCGGTGTCTGGGGCGTGGGCGACGGCCCGGTGCTCGAGTTGCCGTTGCTCGGCAGCCACAACAGCCGCGACAGCCTGGGCGTGGTGATGGGCATGCTGCTCGACCCGCTGGGTGGCATCGACAGCGATACCTACGATGCACTGGCGACCGCGAGTACCGTCGGCGGGGTGGTTGACGGGCGCGCCGAGGCGCTGCCGCTCACCGAGCGCCTGGAGCGGCAACCGGACTACTACGCCGCCCTGCGCGACGCCATCGCCCAGCGCCGCGCGGTGCTGGTCAGCGACGGGCGCCAGGGCGACATCCACAGCAGCGTCGACGCACGCTGCGCGACGCCGCTTGGCGACAGCCTCTGAGGCGTTGGCTCAGAGCAGCAGCGACAGCACCAGCGTCCACAGGCACACGTAGCCCAGCAGCGCCAGGCTGTAGCCCAGCGTGGTGCGCATGATCTGCGACTCGCCGCCCACCTGGCCCACCGCCGCGGCGGCGATGGCGATGGATTGCGGCGAGATCAGCTTGCCCATCACCCCGCCGCAGGTGTTGGCCGCCACCAGCAGCGCCTGGCTGGTGCCGATCTGCGTGGCGGTGATCGACTGCAGGTGGGCGAACAGGGTGTTGCTGTTGACCACCGAGCCGGTGATGAACACGCCGAGCCAGCCGATTGCCGGGGAGATCAGCGGGAACACCCTGCCGCTCTCGGCGACGCTCAGGCCGATGCTCGACGAAGCGCCGGAGAAGTTGGCGATATAGGCCACCGCCATGATCAGCGAGATCATGCAGATCGGCCGCCACAGCTCGCTGACGGTCTTCTCCAGCTGATGCACGGAACTGCGCAGCGACAGCCGCGAGGAGAACAGCGTGGTGAGGATCACCGCGATGAGGATGGCGGTGCCCGGCGCGCTGATCAGGGCGACGTTCCATACCGCCGGCAGCGCGTGGGGTGCGGCGACGATGGGCGGCAACTCCTCGATGCGCAGGTCGAGGAACGGGATCGGCAGCTTCAGCACCGTCGCCACCAGCGGTCCGTCGGCGGCGAACAGGGCTTTGAACGGCGGCAGGCTCCAGGTCAGGATCACCGCGGTGAGGATGTAGAACGGCGACCAGGCGGAGATTACTGCGGGCAGCGCCCAGCGCTGCGAGGACAACGGCGGCGCGCCTTCCTCGCGGTAAATGTGCCGCGGTCGCCAGAACTGCATGAAGGCGGCCAGCGTGCCCATGCTCAGCAGCGGCGGCACGATGTCGGCCAGCTCCGGGCCGAGGAAATACAACACCAGCGCCTGGCTCACGCTGAACAGCGCGCCGATCAGCAACAGCACCGGCCAGGTCTCGCGCACGCCGCGCCAGCCGTCGAGCACGGCGATCAGCAGGGTCGGCACGAACAGCGTGGAGAGCTGGATGATCGCGATCATCATCAGCGACATGTCGGCCAGCGCCACGCCGCCCTGCTGGGCGCCGACCAGCACCGGAACGCCAATCGCGCCGTAGGCGCCGGAGGCTGCGTTGGCCAGCAGGCAGAGCATCGCCGCCTTGACCGGATTGAAGCCCAGCTCCACCAGCAGCGCTGCGCAGATCGCGATCGGCACGCCGAAGCCGGCGGCCCCTTCGAGGAAGGCGCCGAAGCAGAAGGCGATGAGGATCACCTGGACGCGCTGGTCCTCGGAGATGGTCGCGATGCTGCCGCGGATCACCTCGAACTTGCCGCTCTTCACTGCCAGTTTGTACAACCACACGGCCATCAGCACGATGTAGCCGATCGGCCACAGCCCGCTGAGGAAGCCGAACGCGGCGGCGGCGAGGATCGATGCCGGCGGCATGCCGAACAGCAGCAGCGTGCCCACCAGCGAGATCGCCAGGGTCAGCAGCGCCGCGTTGAGTCCCTTGAGCTTGAGTACGGTGAGGGCGAAGAGGAAGAACAGGATCGGCACGGCGGACAGCAACGCGGACAGGTAGGCGTTACCCAGCGGATCGTAGGTTTGTTGCCACATGGAGGGATCCTTAGACCGCGGGAACGACGTTGGCGCAGGCGACGCCGTCGCGCAGGCAGCTCAGGTTGTGCAGCGTCACCGCGGAGATCTCGCGCAGCGCTTCCACGGTGAAGAAGCCCTGGTGGCCGGTGACCAGGACGTTGGGGAAGGTCATCAGACGCTGGAAGACGTCGTCGTCGATGATGTCGCCGGAGCGGTCGTGGAAGAACAGCTGCGCCTCCTGCTCGTAGACGTCGATGGCCAGCGAGCCCAGCTGCCTGGACTTCAGCGCGGCGATCACCGCCGGGGTGTCGATCAGCGCGCCGCGCGAGGTGTTCACCAGCATCGCGCCGCGTTTCATCTGGCGGATGCTCTCGCGGTTGATCATGTGCCGCGTGCTATCCATCAGCGGGCAGTGCAGCGAAACGATGTCGGATGCGCCGAGCAGATCGTCCAGCTCCACGACCTCGCCGACGGCCTGGAAATCCGCCGAAGGGTAGGGGTCGTAGCCGAGCACGCGGCAACCCAGGCCCTTGAAGATGCGCGCGGTGGCGACGCCGATCTTGCCGGTGCCGACGATGCCGACGGTCTTGCCGTGCAGGGTGATGCCGAGCAGGCCGTCGAGCATGAAATTGCCTTCGCGCACGCGGTTGTAGGCGCGGTGGGTTTGCCGGTTGAGGGTCATTACCAGCGCCAGGGTGTGTTCGGCGACGGCTTCCGGCGAGTAGGCCGGCACCCGCGCGACGAACAGGCCCAGGCGATGGGCGGCCTGCAGGTCGACGTTGTTGAAACCGGCGCAGCGCAGCAGCACGGCGCGCACGCCATAGCCGGCGAGGGCTTCGAGCACCTCGGCGTCGAGCACGTCGTTGACGAACACGCACACCGCCTCGCAACCCTGGGCCAGCGACACGGTCCTGGCGGAAAGGCTAGCGTCCTGGTAGACGAGTTCGAAGGGATTGCTCGGGTCGCTCTGCAGGTTGGCTTCATCGAGGAAGCGTCGGTCGTAGGGCTGGGTGCTGAATACGGCGATTTTCATGGGCATCCCCTGGTGGTGGCGCGCGCCGGTGGGCGCTGCCCACGGGTCGACGGTGGCTCCCGGTCGTGGCGGGGCCGCAACGCTGCGTCTTTGGGTCGCAGCGTCGTGAAGGGTAACCCAGGATCGAGGGCACGCGCCGTCGCCGGGAACCAGCGGTCCTCAGCGCAGGATCAGCAGGGCGCCGCTGCTGGAGCGCAGAAGCGCGCCGGTGGTGCTGCCGACGAGGAACTGGCGGATGCGCGAATGCCCGTAGGCGCCCATCGCCAGCACGTCGATGCTGTGCTCTTCCTGATAGGCGAGCAGCGAGGCGACGACCTCGCCGTGGCGAATCGCCTGGCGGACGTCGTAGCCGGCGGCGGCCAGGCGTGCGGCGGCGTTGTCCAGCGGCGCCCAGTTGTCGCCGGTGTCGGCACCGATCATCACCAGGTGGATCGGCATGCCCTCGCAGAGCGCCCCGCTGGCCAGGGTTTCCACGGCCTGGCGCGCGGTGACGCTGCCGTCGAAGGCGAGCATCAGCCGTCGCGGCACGCGGAACGTGCTCGGCGCCACCAGGATCGGCCGCGGCACGGCGCGGATGACGTTCTCCAGCTGGCTGCCGATCTGCAGCGCGTGGCCGCCGCTGCGCTCGCCCTGGCGGCCCATCACCAGCAACTGCGTGTCGCCCTGCAGCTCGTTCAGGCTGTGCAGCAGGTCGCCGTGGCGCTGCTGGGTTTCGGCGATCGGAACGCCCGCCGAGTGGGCGCGCTGGCGGGCTTCCTGCAGCAGCACGCGGCCATCTTCCAGGGCCAGGCGGTTACGCTGGGCATCCAGCGAGGAGAGTTCGTTGAGCAGGGCCTCGCGGCTGCCCAGGCCGATGTTGCCGCTGAGGTCGGCGTGCGGGTAGCGCTGCTCGTCGAGCACATGCAGGAAACTCAGCGACGCGCTCATGCGCAGCGCCGCCCAGGCGGCATAGTCGACGACGGCGGGTGCGGAAACGGAAGCATCGATGCACGCCAGTACCTGGCTCATGGTGTTTCTCCTTCAGTGACCCGTTGGCAGGTCGAGATCCTGCGCCTTGTCATGCACACCGAAACGATCGACCAGCGTGGCACTGGCCTGGTTCATTCCGAGCACCTCGACCTGGGCGCCTTCGCGGCGGAATTTCAGCACCACCTTGTCCAGCGCGGCGACCGCGGTGACGTCCCAGAAGTGCGCGTGGGTGAGGTCGATGCTCACCCGCAGCGGCGCCTCGCGGAAGTCGAAGGCGGCGCCGAAGCGTGTCGACGAGGCGAAGAATACCTGGCCGACCACCCGGTAGGCGCGCAGCTCGCTGTCACCGGAGGTTTCCACGTGCAGGTGATGGCCGATCTTGTTGGCGAAGAACAGCGCCGCCAGCAGCACGCCGACGAGCACGCCGTAAGCCAGGTTGTGCGTCACCACGACCACCGCGACCGTGGCCAGCATCACCAGGTTGGTCGACAGCGGGTAGCGGCGGAAATGGCGCAGCGAATCCCAGCTGAAAGTGCCGATCGACACCATGATCATCACCGCCACAAGCGCGGCCATGGGGATCTGCTGAACCCAGTCGCTGAGGAATACCACCATCAGCAGCAGCACCGAGCCGGCGACGAGCGTCGACAAACGCCCGCGGCCGCCTGATTTCACGTTGATCACCGACTGCCCGATCATCGCGCAGCCGGCCATGCCGCCGAGCAGGCTGGCGGCGATGTTGGCGATGCCCTGGCCCCTGCACTCGCGGTTCTTATCGCTGGCGGTATCGGTCAGCTCGTCGACGATGGTCGCGGTCATTAGCGACTCCAGCAGGCCGACCACCGCCATCGCGGCGGCGTAGGGGAAGATGATCGCCAACGTCTCGAAGGTCAGTGGCACCTGCGGCCAGAGGAACACCGGCAGCGTGTCGGGCAGCGCGCCCATGTCGCCGACCGTGCGGATGTCCAGGCCGAGGGAGATCGACAGCGCGGTCATCGAGAGGATGCACACCAGCGGCGAGGGGATCAGCCGCCCCAGCGTCGGCGCGTGGGGGAACAGGTAGATGATCGCCAGGCCGCCCGCGGTCATCGCGTAGACGTGCCAGGTCACGTGGGTCAGCTCGGGAAGTTGCGCCATGAAGATCAGGATAGCCAACGCGTTGACGAAGCCGGTGACCACCGAGCGCGAGACGAAGCGCATCAACGCGCCGAGGCGCAGCAAACCCGCGCCGATCTGCAGCACCCCGCAGAGCAGGCTGGCGGCGAGCAGGTATTCCAGCCCGTGGTTCTTCACTAGCGTGACCATCAGCAGCGCCATCGCCCCGGTGGCGGCGGAGATCATCCCCGGACGGCCGCCGACGAAGGCGATCACCACGGCGATGCAGAACGAGGCGTAGAGGCCGACCTTGGGGTCGACGCCGGCGATGATCGAGAAGGCGATGGCTTCCGGGATCAACGCCAGGGCGACCACCAGGCCCGCCAGCAGGTCGCCGCGAAGGTTGAACAGCCAGGTTTGCTTGAACGTCTGCAGCATGGAAAAGTCCGGACGGGGCGCCGCCCGTCGTATTTTTCCCGTCGGGACGAAACAGGGCGGGCGCTGGAAAACAAGGCGCACGGACGTGAGGCACGTCGGCGCGGAAGGCTTGGGGTCGGCGCAGCGGCGAGGGACTAAGGCGGAGTCTGCAGCCAGGACATGCGGGGCGCTCGGGTGAATTAGGCGGGTGTGCAGTCTACCCAATCCGGCGCGAGGGCACGACCTCCCGCGGCATCGCCCGGACGAGCCGGCGTTCCGGCGCATTCCCTGCCTTTGCCTGGCGCCTGCGACCAAGGTCGCGCCGTGACAGGCGCATCGGTTGTGCTAGACATGAAGAGAACAGGACGTCCTAAAAACCAACCTTGCGAAGGAATGTTGCCGATGCGTCAAAATTTGCCTGTCAGTAATACGGAGATCACCTTCTCCAGCGAGGAGCGCCTGATCTCCACGACTAACCTGCAAAGCAACATCACCTATTGCAACGACGCCTTCGTCCGCGTCAGCGGCTACAGCTACGACGAGCTGATCGGCCAGCCGCACAACCTGGTCCGCCATCCGGACATGCCTCCCGCCGTCTTCGGCCTGATGTGGGCCTCGCTGCAGAGCGGCAAGCCGTGGATGGGGCTGGTGAAGAACCGCTCGAAGAATGGCAGCTTCTATTGGGTCAACGCTTACGTCACGCCGATCTACGAGGACGGCAAGATGGTCGGCTACGAGTCGGTGCGCTCGCTTCCGACCCGCGAGCAGGTGCGCCGCGCCGACGCCCTCTATGCGCGCCTGCGCGCTGGCAAGCCCGCCCGCTCGCAGGTGGCGCGCATCACCCACGAACTGCAGCGTTCCTGGCCGCTGATCGTCGCCGCGGCGCTGATCATCGGGCTCGACCGCGTGCTCGACGGCTGGGCGTTCACCGCGCTGGTGGCCGCCTGCATGCTCGGCCTGGCGACCTGGCTGTCGTTCACGCGCCAGGAAGACATCAGGAAAACTCTGCGCGATCACCCGAAAGCCTTCACCGATCCGCTGGTGGCGCTCACCTATTCCGATGGCCAGGGTGCCCAGGCCGAGTTGGACATGGCGCTGATCAGCCAGGAGGCGCGCTTGCAGACGGCCCTGAGCCGCCTGGAGGACGCCGCCGAGCAGGTGCGCCAGCGCGCCGCTCAGTCCTCGGAAACCTCGCGCGCCAGCGCCGAACTGCTGGAGCAGCAGCGCAACGAGACCGATCAGTCCGCCACCGCGATCAACCAGATGGCGGCGACCATCCAGGAAATCGCGCGCAACGTGCAGGACACCGCGCGGGCCGCCGAAGATGCCGACCGCATCGCCGGCGAGGGGCAGACTCTGGCCGGCGGCAGCCGCGTGACCATGCAGCAGATGGCGGCGGCGGTGAACGACATCGGCGAGGCGGTGACCGAGCTGGCGTCGTCGATGCACGCCATCGGCAGCGTTGTCGACGTGATCACCTCCATCGCCGAGCAGACCAACCTGCTGGCGCTCAACGCGGCCATCGAAGCGGCGCGGGCCGGCGAGCAGGGGCGCGGTTTCGCCGTGGTCGCCGACGAGGTTCGCGCCCTGGCGGCGCGCACGCGGCAGTCCACCGAGCAGATCCATCAGTTGATCGCGAGCCTACGCACCGGCACCGACCGCGCGGTGAGCAGCGTCAGCCGCGGCGAGTCGATGTCGCAGGAAAGCCTGGGCAGCGTGGAATCGGTGCATCAGTCGCTGGGCAGCATCAGTCAGGCGGTGACGCGCATCAGCGGCATGAGCCAGCAGATGGCGGCGGCCTCTGAACAGCAGAGCCTGGTGGTGGAGGACATCAACCGGCAGATCACGCGCATCGCCCAGCTTTCCGACAACAGCGCCGGACACGCCCAGCAGGGCGCGGCGATCTGCCAGGAGCTGGAACAGATGGCCGGCTACCTGCACGGTCTGGCCGAGCGTTTCGCCCGCTGAGGTCTCCTGGCGGCGCACCTGTGGCAGACTGCGCCGCCGCTCCACTCTCGCCAGAACGCCAATGTCCCGTCCGCAATGTCCCCGCTGCATCCGCCCGTTGAGCCACTGCCTGTGTGCGCTCATTCCGTCCCTGCCGAGCCGTAGCCGCGTGTTGCTGCTGCAGCACCCGAGCGAATCCGGGCACGCTCTGAATACCGCGCGCCTGGCGGCGCTGGGCCTGCAGAACGCCGAGCTGCTGATCGGCGAGCGTTTCGAGGACCTGCAGTCGCGTCTGGACGATCCCGGCTACCGACCCTGCCTGCTGTTTCCCGGCGCTGATGCCGAGGTGCTGGGCGCCGGTATCCCGCGCGAGGATTCCCGCCCGCTGCTGCTGGTGGTGCCGGATGGCACCTGGCGCAAGGCGCGCAAGCTGCTTCACCTGAATCCTGCGCTGGCGGCCCTGCCGCGCCTCGCCCTGCCGGACGGGATGACCTCGCGCTACCGGGTGCGCAAGGCGCCGGCCGCGGGTGCGCTGTCGACCCTCGAGGCGGTGGTGGCGGCGCTGAACCTGCTCGAATCTCCGGCGAGCTTCGACGCCCTGTTGCGCCCGTTCGAGCGGCTGATCGACGGTCAGATCGAAGCGATGGGCGAGGAGACCTACCGGCGCAACCACGTGCCCTGACAGGTCAGCGCGGCGGTCGGGTTTTCTGTTTGAGGATGTAGAGGCTCACGCACACCGCGCTGGTGAGCATGAAGGTGCGCGCCCAGAACAGCGGCACCAGGTAGCAGGAGAGGGCGATGCTCGCCCACATCAGGCCGATGGCGTAGACCTTGCCCTTGAGCGGGATGCCTTCGCCGTCGAGGTAGTCGCGAATCCACGGGCCAAGCCGCGGATGATCCACCAGCCATTCGTAGAAACGCCTCGAACTGCGTGCGAAGCAGGCCGCGGCGAGCAGCAGGAACGGCGTGGTCGGCAGCACCGGCAGGAAGATGCCGATGACCCCGAGCGCCACGCTCGTCCAGCCAATGCCGAGCAGCACGTAGCGCACCCAGGGGTTGCGGCTCGGGGCGAATTCGCGAGCGGCCATGCCCGGGCTTGGCTCAGTGGCGCGGCTTGAGCAGTGCGGGTTTTTCTTCCGGGGCCTGGCACAGCAGGTAGAGCGCGGTGAGCAGCTCGGGAATCTGCTCGACCATGCTGTCGACGAGGTCAGGGTCGGCGGCGATCTCGTCGAACTCGGGTTGTTCGTCGAACAGCCCCGAACCGACCATGATCGGCAGCAGCAGCTCGCTGACTTCGTCTTCGGCGTCTTCGAACCACACCGATTCGCGCAGGAACACGCCTTCCATGAATCCGATGCACCAGCCGCGCAGGTCGGAGTCGTCGGGGGTTTCGCCGAGGTCGAGCTCGCAGGGCAGCTCCATGTCCTCGTCGCTGGCCAACTGGCGGGCGATCAGCGCCTTGAGCTGGATGAGGCTTTCCTCGATTTCCGCGCGCTCGGCGTCGCTGCGGTAGTGCGGCGGCTCGGCGAACAGCGCGTCGATCCACTCGCGCTCCGGTACCGGCTGCGGGCAGATGGAGAGGGCAGTCAGGTAACCGTGGGCGGCCACGTAGTCCAGGGCCTCCTCGTGCAGTTCGTCGGCATCGAGAAAGGCTTGCAGGCGGGACAGTTGCTCGGCGAAGGACATCGTGGGGTACCTGGGGAAGAGATCAGCGCTGGATTCTAGCAAAGCCCGCACACAAGGCTCAGGGAAAACTGCGGCGTGCGGCGAGATCGGCGCGTACCGCTCATCCGCGATACGCGCGGCGGCCGGTACGGCGGGTGTTTGCGCTTATAATGCGCGCCTTCCTTCGGAGACCGGCATGCTCGACCAGGCCCTGCGCATCCTCAAAGACGTTTTCGGCTACGACGCCTTCCGCGGCAATCAGGCGGCGATAATCGAGCGCGTGGCGCAAGGTGGCGACGCCCTGGTGCTGATGCCCACGGGCGGCGGCAAGTCGCTCTGCTACCAGGTGCCGGCGCTGCTGCGCGAGGGTCTGGCGGTGATCGTCTCGCCGCTGATCGCGCTGATGGACGACCAGGTCGCGACCCTCGACGAACTCGGCGTGGCTGCGGTGGCGCTGAACTCGACGCTGAGCAACGACGAGCAGCGACTGATCGCCGAGCGCATCCGCCGCGGCGAGATCAAGATGCTCTACCTGGCGCCCGAACGTCTGGTGCAACCGCGCATGCTGGCCTTCCTGCAACGGCTCGACATCGCCCTGTTCGGTATCGACGAGGCGCATTGCGTGTCGCAGTGGGGCCACGATTTCCGCCCCGAATACCTGCAACTGGGGCAGCTCGCCGAACTCTTCCCCAAGGTGCCGCGCCTGGCGCTGACCGCCACGGCGGACAAGCGCACCCGCGAGGAAATCGTCCAGCGCCTGCATCTGGAAGACGCCGAGCGCTACCTGTCGAGCTTCGACCGGCCGAACATTTTCTACCGTATCGTCCCCAAGGAGCAGCCGCGCAAGCAATTGCTGGCGTTCCTCGCCGAGCGCAAGGGCGATGCCGGTATCGTCTACTGCCTGTCGCGCAAGAAGGTCGAGGAGGTCGCCGCCTTCCTCGCCGAGCAGGGCTTCCCGGCATTGCCGTATCACGCCGGCCTGCCCAGCGAACTGAGGGCCTATCACCAGAAGCGCTTCCTCAACGAGGAAGGCCTGATCATGGTCGCGACCATCGCCTTCGGCATGGGCATCGACAAGCCCAACGTGCGTTTCGTCGCCCACCTCGACCTGCCGAAATCGCTGGAATCCTATTATCAGGAAACCGGCCGCGCCGGCCGTGACGGCCTTCCGGCGGACGCCTGGATGGCCTACGGGCTGCAGGACGTGGTGTTCCTCAAGCAGATGCTCGCCAACTCCGAAGGCGACGAGCGCCACAAGCGCGTCGAGCAGCACAAGCTGGACGCGATGCTCGCTCTTTGCGAGGAAACCCGCTGCCGGCGGCAGACGCTGCTGGCCTATTTCGACGAAGAATTGGCCGCGCCCTGCGGCCACTGCGACAACTGCGTCGACGGCGTGCAGACCTGGGACGCCACCGAGCCGGCGCGCCAGGCGCTGTCGGCGATCTACCGCAGCGGCCAGCGCTACGGGGTCGGTCATCTGGTCGACATCCTGCTCGGTCGCGACAACGAGAAAATTCGCGGGCCGGGCCATCAGCACCTGTCGGTGTTCGGTGTAGGCAAGGCGCGCAGCGAGAGCGAGTGGCGCACCTTGTTCCGCCAACTGGTCGCCCGCGGCCTCGTCGATATCGACCTGGAGGGCTACGGCGGTCTGCGCCTGAGCGAGAGCTGCCGGCCGCTGTTGCGGGGCGAGGTGACGCTGGAGCTGCGGCGCGACCTCACCACCAAGGCGCCCAAGTCCACCTCCAGCGCGGCCAGCCAACTGGTGCAGAGCCACGAGCGCGACACCTGGGAAGCGCTGCGCGCGCTGCGCCGCAAGCTCGCCGAGGAGCACGGCGTGCCGCCTTACGTGATCTTCCCCGATGCCACGCTGCTGGAAATGCTGCGCAGCATGCCGACCACGCTCAGCGCCATGGGGCGCGTCAGCGGCGTCGGCGCGCGCAAGCTGGAGCGCTACGGCGAGGCCTTCCTCGACGTGCTCGGCGGCAAGGCCGAGCCGGCCAGTACCCCCGTCGATCTGCGTCATGAGCTGATCAGCCTGGTGCGGGCCGGAATGACGCCGTCGCAGGTCGCCAGCCAGCTCAAGTGCACGGAAAAGAACGTCTACGCGCTGCTCGCCGAAGCCATCGCCGAGCAGCAGCTGTCGCTGGAACAGGCTCTGGACCTGCCGGAAGAACTGCTGGGCGAAGTCCAGGACGCCTTCCTCGATGGCGAGGGCGAGCTGCCGCCGGTGGCCGAACTGGCCGAGCAGTTCCGTGGCCGGGTCAACGAGGGTGTGTTGCACTGCGTACGTGCGGCGCTGCAGGCGGAATTCCAGGCCTGAACCTCGCCCGGTAATCTTCGGAAACCTAAAATCCCAGGGAAATCCGCCGCTTGGCATTGGGCGCGACCATCTGCGGACTTGCCGCCCGCCCCAGTGCTATGGTTAGCTCGCTAATTATTAGTTTTATGGTACAGGCGCAATGTCCGAATACGATCATCACCGCTTCGCCATGCAGGTATCGCAGCTGTCGCGCGCCTGGCGTGGCGAGCTCGACCGCCGACTCGCCGGGCTTGGCCTCTCCCAGGCGCGCTGGCTGGTGCTGCTGCACCTGGGGCGTTTCGCCGAGCAGCCGACCCAGCGCGAGCTGGCGCAGAGCGTAGGGGTCGAGGGTCCGACGCTGGCGCGACTGCTCGACAGCCTCGAAGCCCAGGGCCTGGTGCGTCGCCTCGCGGTTCCCGAAGACCGTCGGGCCAAGAAGATCGCCCTCAGTCCGGAAGCCAAGCCCCTGATCGAACGGATCGAGGCGATCTCCTCGCAACTGCGTCGCGAACTGTTCCAGGGCATCGATCCGGAGGACCTGCAACGCTGCCAGCAGGTCCACTCGCACATCCTCGCCAATCTCCAGAACCCCTGACGTTTGCGGGCGCGTCGCCGCCTGCTTACCGGTGATCGCCGCCGGGCGCCTGGCGCCGAGTTTCCTGCCCATTGCCGTTGTATCGCGTTGCGGCGCCAGACAATATGACGGTCGTCCGTCGTGAAGCCCTCGAGAAAGGCGCTTTTCTGACGATAAACGGAACGGAGTGCTCGGATGTGCTGGCATAGGGCCGCTATACTGCGTGGCTCACGTATCCTTCGACTAGCATCCCGTACTAGGTATCTGGATGATTTTCCGGGTTAATTGGATCTGCCTCACTGTGCATGTTTCGTCGATGTCGCGCATTTCAAGAACAGGCTCCGGATCGAGCCGGACCACCGGGAGGAAACATGGCTAGAGTTCACCAGCTCTTGGTGCTGACCCTTGTATCGGGATCGGCGCTTTATTCAGGGCTGGTTCCCGCACTGGGTCTCGGGGACATCAATCTGCAGTCCGCGCTCAATCAGCCGCTGAGCGCCGAAATTGAACTGCTCGACGTGGGTGACCTGACCCGCGACGAGATCAAGGTGCGCCTCGCCAGCCAGAGCGCTTTCGACCAGTCCGGCGTCGACCGGCCGTTCTTCCTCAACGATCTGCGTTTCACCCCGGTCGTGCGCGGCAAGGGCAGCGTGGTGCGGGTGGTGTCCACCCAGCCGGTGCGCGAGCCCTATCTGAATTTCATCGTCGAGGTGGCGCGCCCGGGCGGCACACTGCTTCGTGAGTACACCCTGCTGTTGGACCCCCCGGAATCGTCATACGTGGCCAGCGCCGCGCCCGCTCCGAGTGCGACCGCCGCGCCGAGTCGTACTCCCCGCGCCGCGGCTACCGCCGCCGTGCGCAGCGCGCCGGTCGCCGCGCGCGCGCCCTCCGGTCCGCTGCCCGCCGCCGTGCAGGGCAAGCACTACCGCGTCGCCAGCGGCGACAGCCTGTGGGCCATCGCCAGACGCTTCAACCCGGGCGGCGAAGCCTCGCTGGAAGGGCTGATGCGCGATATCCAGCTGCTCAATCCGCAGGCCTTCGTCGGCGGCGAAGCGCATCGCCTCAAGGTGGGGGCGGAGTTGCTGCTGCCCGATACGCTCGCCGAAGAGGCGCCGCCCGCGATGCTCTCGCTGTCCAGCGAGGATGAAGAGCTGGAGAACACTCGGCCCTCCGCACCGATGCCCGGTGTTCCCGGTTCCCCGGAAAGCCAGGCTGCCCTGCAACGGCGCGTGGATGAGGAACTCGCGTCCAGCACCGCCGAAAGCCAGTCCCTGCAGCAGCAGATGCGCGACCTGCAGAACCAGCTGCAGATCCTTCAGCAGCAACTGAGCGAGAAGGACCAGCAACTGGCCAGCCTGGAGTCGCGTCTCGGCGCGACTCCAGCGGCTGTTCCCCAGGCGACCGCGCCCGCCGCGGCCGAGCCGGGCCCGTCCGCCGCAGCGCCGGCGGATATCGCGGCGTCCGGCCAGCCGGAAGCGCCGCCTGCGGATGCCGTGGCGCCGCTGGACGATCAGGCATCGGCCGCGGCGCCGCAGGACGAATCCGAGCCGGCCCTGCCGCCGACGGACGCTGCCCAGACCGCTCCTGCGCAGACTTCTCCCGCTGGCGAGCCCGCTCCGGCCGTGCCCGTCGCCGAGGAGCCGGCCGCCCAGGAGCCGGCCGCCGAGGCCGAGCAGTCGACCGGTTCGTCGATCTGGCTGATCGGCGCCTTCTGCCTGGTGATGCTGCTGGCGTTGCTGCTGCTCCTGCGCCGCCGGCGCAAGCCCGCGCGGCTGCCGGACCCTCAGGTGGTCGTGGTGCCGGTGGTCGAGGACGACGCGCTGGTCAGCCCGGCGCGCGTGCGCAGCACCGCCAGCGTCGAGCAGCCCGTCGAGACTCGCACGCAGATCTCCACCGATCCGCTGGAAGCCGCCAACATCTACATCGCCTACGGTCGCTTCGGCGAGGCCGAAAGCACCTTGCGCCAGGCCTTGGAAAACGCGCCAGCGCGCATGGACCTGCGTTTGCGCCTGCTCGAAGTGCTCGCCGAGAACGGCGATCTCGGCGGTTTCGCCCGCGAGGAAGCGGTGCTGCGCGAGATGGGCGCGAGCCCGGCGCAGCTCGAGCGGATCAAGACCCGCTATCCGGCGATGAACGCGGATGCCGATGCCGTGGCGATGGCCGACTCGCGGGTCGACCCGTTGCAGGATGCCGTGCTCGACCTGGACGATCTGCCGCCCGCACCGGTCGCCCACGCGGCGCCTGACGAAGACCCCAACGATTACCCGCTGAACCTCGACGACCTGTCGCTGGACGCCGACTGGGACCTGATCAACCCGTTCCCCAACCAGGCGTCCAGGGCAGGGCAGGGCAAGGCCGAGGTCGAAGAGGAGCCGGACTTCCATTCCAACCTGCAGGAGCTGCCGGAGGTGTTCGAGCTGGACGAGCCGGAGCAGCCGTCGGCGCACTCGGGTTTCGAGGCGGACCTCAGCGACGACTTCCTCGATGCCTTCGGCGACGACCTGTCGAGCGAGCGTCCGCTGGACGACCTGGCCGCCCGCCGCAAGATGAGCCTGGCCATGACCTACATCGAGCAGGGCGAGATCCAGAGCGCCTGCAACATCCTCAACGAGGTGATCGACCAGGGCGACGAGCAGCAGAAGGAAGAGGCTCGCGAGCTGTTGTCGCGCATCGCGTAAGAAGGTCGCCCGCGCCACCGAGACGCCGCATCCCGATGCGGCGTTTTGCTTTTCGCGCCTCGGCGCCGGTCGTGGTTGCCGTTATGCTGGTCGCCCGGCCCGCCCGCGAGATCGCCATGACCCTTCCCACGCCACGCCCCGAAATCGTCATCACCTATTGCACCCAGTGCCAGTGGCTGCTGCGCGCCGCCTGGCTGGCGCAGGAGCTGCTGTCCACGTTCGCCGACGACCTCGGCCGGGTCGCCCTGGAGCCGGGCACGGGCGGGGTGTTCCGCATCACCTGTGACGGCGTTCAGCTCTGGGAGCGCAAGGCGGACGGCGGTTTCCCCGAGGCCAAGGTGCTCAAGCAGCGGGTTCGCGACCGCATCGACCCCGGGCGTGACCTGGGCCACAACGAGGCACGCACCTAGGCGCGGCCCCTGCGGCGCAGGGGCGCCCTGCGCGACAGCTTCAGTGCTTGAACATCACGTGGCGCACCGCGGTGTAGTCCTCCAGCCCGTACATCGACATGTCCTTGCCGTAGCCGGAGCGCTTGACGCCGCCGTGGAGCATTTCGCTGACCAGCATGAAGTGCGTGTTCACCCAGGTGCAGCCGTACTGCAGGCGCGCCGAGAGGCGGTGCGCGCGGCCCACGTCGCGGGTCCAGATCGACGAGGCGAGACCGTAGTCGGAATCGTTGGCCCAGGTCAGCGCCTGCAACTCGTCGTCGAACGGCGTGACCGACACCACCGGGCCGAACACTTCGTTGCGGACGATTTCGTCGTCCTGTTGTGCGCCGGCCAGCACCGTGGGCTGGAAGAAGAAGCCGTCTCCGGCGACCGCCTTGCCGCCGGTGACCACCTCGATGTGCGACTGGCCGCTGGCGCGCTCGACGAAACCACTGACGCGGTCGCGATGCTGCGCGGTAATCAGCGGGCCGAGTTCGGTGGCGGCGTCGTTCTGCAGGCCGGTCTTCAGGCTGCCCACGGCATCGCCCAGGGCGGCGACGAATTTCTCGTAGATGCCTTTCTGTGCGTAGATGCGGCAGGCAGCGGTGCAGTCCTGTCCGGCGTTGTAGAAGCCGAAGGTGCGGATGCCCTCGACGGCGGCCTCGATGTCGGCGTCGTCGAAGATCAGCACGGGTGCCTTGCCACCCAGTTCCATGTGCATGCGTTTCACGCTGGCCGCGGTGCTGGAGATGATGTTGGCGCCGGTGGCGATGGAGCCGGTGAGCGAGACCATGCGCACGCGCGCGTGCGTCACCAGCGGCGTGCCGACGCTGGCGCCACGGCCAAAGACGATGTTGACCACCCCGGCGGGGAAGATCTCGGCGAGGAATTCGGCCAGTTTCAGCGCCGTCAGCGGCGTCTGCTCGGACGGCTTGAGCACCACGGTGTTGCCCGCCGCCAGGGCCGGCGCGATCTTCCACGCGGCCATCATCAGCGGGTAGTTCCAGGGCGCGATGGAGGCGACCACGCCCAGCGGGTCCCGTCGCACCAGGCTGGTGTGGCCAGGCACGTACTCGCCGGCCAGTTGGCCTTGCTGGCAGCGCACCGCGCCGGCGAAGAAGCGGAACACGTCGACGCTCGCGGTCAGGTCGTCCTGACGCGCCAGGTGCAGGGGCTTGCCGCAATTCAGCGATTCCAGCCGCGCCAGGCTGTCGGCGTTTCTTTCGATGCAGTCGGCGATCGCCAGCAATGCCTGGGCACGTTGCGCCGGCGTGGTCTTCGACCAGCCGGGAAACGCCTGCTGGGCAGCGGCGATGGCGGCCTCCACCTGATCGATCGAGGCCTCGGCGACCTCCACCAGCGTCTCGCCGCTGGCCGGATCGATGATCGCCTCGACCAGCCCTTCGCCGCGCGACAGCTCGCCACCGATCAGCAGATCGGTGCGCAGGGTGGCGAGTGGGCTGATTGCATTCATCGTGATCGGCGTTCCGTGGCGATTCGGTTGCGCGAACCCGGCGCCGTTGAGCGCCTGTTCGTGTTTACCCGAGACTAGAGGGCCGCATCGCGGTCGACAAATGCTAAAAAATGAAAGCCGCGTTCGATTAAATCGAATGCCGGCGTGCGGAGGGCTTTTCCCGGGCCACGGTGAGGAACGGATCGACCAGCGCCGGTCGCGCGGTGCCGCGTCGCCAGGCCAGGCCGACGTCCAGCGGTTCGCTGAGGTCGGCCAGCGGCCGTGCCTCGATGATGTCGCCTTCCAGCGACCACGGCCGGTAGGTCATGTCTGGCTGGATCGACAATCCGAGCCCGGCGGCGACCAGGCTGCGCACCGCTTCCACGGAGGCGGTGCGCAGCGTCACGTGCGGCGTCAGCCCGGCGCGGGCCCAGATGCGCTGGGTGTGCAGACCCATCTCGTCGGCGTTCAGCTGGATCAGCGGCTCGGCGCCGACATCCGCGAGGCCGATGCTGTCGCGTTCCAGCAGTGGATGCTGCGCGGGCAGCCAGAGCCGGTGCGGCGAATGGGTCAGCACTTCGGTCTGCAGCGCGTGGCGGTCCTCAAGGTTGGAAACGATCAGCACGCCGACATCGATCTCGCCGGACACCAGCAGGTGCTCGATGTACGAGCGTTCGTCCTCCACCACGCGGGTCTGCACGTTGGGGTAGGCGCGCTGGAAGCGGGTGATCAGGTCGGCCAGGTAATAGCCGGCGACCAGGCTGGTCACGCCGATGGTCAGGCAGCCGGCGACCTGCTCGGTGCTCTGCTGGAGGCTGCGCTTGGCGTTTTCCACGGTGGCCAGGATCAGGTGCGCCTGGCGCAGGAACTGGTGGCCCTGGTGGGTCAGCGACATGCCCTTGGCGTGGCGGTTGAACAGGCTGACGCCGATCTCTTCCTCCAGTTGCTGGATGGCCAGGGTCAGAGTCGACTGCGAGATGAACACGGCCTGCGCGGCGGCGGAAATCGAGCCCGATTCGGCGACAGCGATGAAGTGGCGAATCTGGCGTAGCGACATCATGGCGGCGGGCTCGCTAAAGGATTTGCGCGAACTATGCCACGGGCGTTCGTTTTTATCGAAATGATCGCGGCTGCCGCGCGGCAATATCCGGAAGCACTCTGAAACCGCGCCCTGCGGGCCCGCGCGGTAGATTTCCCGCAGGCCTTTTTTGTCGTTCCGCGGAGGAATCCCATGAATACGCGTGGTTTGCTCGATCAGTTGCTCAAATCCGGCCAGGAGCTGTTGCAGCAGAAATCCACTGGTAAATCCGCCGGCGGACTCGGTGGCCTGGGTGATGCCCTCGGCGGCATGCTCGGTGGCGCCAGGAGCAACGGCGATCTGTTCAAGGGGGCGGCCGGCGGTGCGCTGGGCGCCAGCGCGTTCGGCCTGCTGCTGGGCAACAAGAGCGCGCGCAAGGTGGGCGGCAAGGTGCTCACCTACGGTGGCCTCGCGGCGCTCGGCGTGCTCGCCTACAAGGCTTACGGCAACTGGCAGAGCCAGCAGGCCGATGCGCCGCGGGGCGAGCCGCAGACCCTGGACCGCCTGCCCGCGCCGCTGGTCGAGGAGCACAGCCAGGCGATCCTCAAGGCATTGCTCGCCGCGGCCAAGGCCGACGGACACGTCGATGATCGCGAGCGCCAGTTGATCGAGGGCGAACTGGTCAAGCTCACCGACGACCGCGAGGTGCGCCAGTGGATGGAAGCGGAGTTGAACAAGCCGCTCGATCCGGCCGATGTCGCCCGCGCCGCGAGCACCCCGGAAATGGCCGCCGAGATGTACCTGGCCAGCGTGCTGATGGTGGATGAGGAGCACTTCATGGAGCGCGCCTATCTGGAAGAGCTGGCGCGCCAGCTGAGGATCGACCCGGCACTCAAGCTGGAGCTGGAGAGCCAGGTACGCCAGGCGGTGGAAGCCTAGATCGTCTTTCCAGGCGCGACCCTCGACTAGGCCGCCGGCACCCACGGTCGGTGGAATTCGGCCCGGTTGCGCCCGGCCGACTTGGCCCGGTACAGCGCCTGGTCGGCCAGTTCCAATGCCTGTTCGATCCCTTCGGCGTCCAGCGGCCAGAGCGCTCCGCCGATGCTGCAGCCCACCTGGGCTTGCTGGCTTTCCAGCAGGAAGGGCTCGCGCAGGGCGCGTAGCGCGCGGGCGGCGATCTGTTCGCTCTGCATCGGCGCATCCTCCTTCGACACCTTGAGCACCATCAGGAACTCGTCACCGCCCAGGCGCGCCACCAGGTCGCCGTCGCGCAGGCAGGCGCGCAGGCGGATCGCCACCTCGCGCAGCAACTGGTCGCCGACGCCGTGGCCGAAGCGGTCGTTGATCGGCTTGAAACCGTCCAGGTCGAGGTAGAGCAGCGCCAGGGTGCCGTGCGCCTGCTGCTGGGCGTAGCGCAGGAACTTGTCCAGCGCCGCGCGGTTCGGCAGGCCGGTTAGGGGGTCGTGGTGGGCAAGGTTCTCCATTATCCCCAGTTCGCTTTTCTGCTGGATCAGGCTCTCCACCATGCCGCGTATCGAATGGCTCAGCGACTGGATTTCGCGGCTGCCGCGGACTTCCGGAATGACCGCGATCTCGCCGGCGCTCAGGCGATCGGCGGCCGCGGCGATCTCGCGCAGCGGCCGAGTGTAATAGGTCGTCATCAGCCAGCCGATGGCGGCGAATATCAGCGCCAGGCCGGCGCCCCAGACGAGGATGTCGCGGCCCATCTCGACGGCGGGCGCGTAGGCCAGGTCGACCTGCTGGCGGGTCACCACCGTCCAGCCCAGGCCGCGGTAATCGCCGTTGCCGCGGCTGCGGGCGAAGCCGGTGAGGTAGAGGCGCTCGTCCGACCACTCCTGCACCGACCAGAAGTTGTCCCGCTTGTCGGCCAGCGCCGGCAGGTCGAGGCGCTCGCCGATCATGTCCTTCGGGCCGAGCAGCACGCGGCGGTCGCTCGACAGTACGAGGAATTCCACCTGGTTGCGCTCCTGCTGCGGCAGCATCAGCGAGCGTCGCACCTCGTCGGCCCAGGCCCAGGACAGGTGCGTGGCGAGCACACCGATGACGCGGCCGTCCAGGGCGCTCACCGGGAGGGCGACGTCGACGAACTTCATCGCTTCGCCGGTCGGGTTGGGCAGGAGCCTGGCGAGCAGCACCGCTTCGTGGACGTCGCCGACGAAGCGTCCCTTGATGCCTTCGCTGAACACCGGGCGCTGGGCGATGTTGGCGCCTTCCAGCACGCCGCCGGTGGCGGCCAGGACGTTGCCCCGGGCGTCCGTGTAGCCGGTCCAGGCGACGCTCTGGAATTGCGATTTCATGCGGTCGAGCAGGGCGCGGATCTGCCCCAGGTCGTCGGGTTCGCGCAGCGTGTTGAGCGAGGCGAGAACATCGAGCATTCGCGCCCGGTTGGCCATGTCGCGGTCCAGGCGCTCGATCATCTGGTAGGACAGGTCGGCCAGTTGCTGGCCCACCTCCTGGCGGATGCGTTTGCTCGACTCGCTGTAGATGGCGCCGCCGAGCAACAGGCAGAGGGTGACGGCGAGCAGTGCGATGAGCAGGGCGAAGCGGCTACGCAGACTACGGGTTGCGTGCATGGCGCTGGGGGTCCCTATCGGAGGCCTGACGTGGCCGGCGAGTATGCCCCAGCGTGTGCTGCCAGGTCAGCAGGAGTCGCGTATACTCGCCGGCTTTTCCGAAGTTTTGCCTGTGAGTGATGCCCGCCATGGAAATCAACCCGATCCTTAACAGCATCAAAGATTTGCACGAACGCTCCCAAACCATTCGGGGGTATCTTTGACTACGATCAGAAGAATGAACGCCTGACCGAAGTCAACCGCGAGCTGGAAGATCCGGCCGTGTGGAACAACCCCGAATACGCCCAGAACCTGGGCCGCGAGCGCGCGCAACTGGCGCTGATCGTCGAGACCCTGGACGAGATGGAAAGCGGGCTGGCGGATTCCCGCGACCTGCTGGAAATGGCGGCCGAGGAGGGCGACCAGAGCGCCGTCGACGACGTCGCCGTGGAAGTCGAGCGCCTGCGCGGGATTCTCGAGAAGCTCGAATTCCGTCGCATGTTCAGCGGCGAGATGGACCCTAACAACGCCTACCTGGACATTCAGGCCGGCTCCGGCGGCACCGAGGCCCAGGACTGGGCGAACATGCTCCTGCGCATGTACCTGCGCTGGGCCGACAAGCGCGGCTTCGATGCGGAAATCGTCGAGCTCTCCGAAGGTGAGGTCGCCGGTATCAAGAGCGCCACCGTGCACATCAAGGGCGAGTACGCGTTCGGCTGGCTGCGCACCGAGATCGGCGTGCACCGGCTGGTGCGCAAGAGCCCGTTCGACTCCGGCAACCGTCGCCACACCTCGTTTTCCGCGGTGTTCGCCTCGCCGGAAATCGACGACAACATCGACATCGACATCAACCCGGCCGACCTGCGCATCGATACCTATCGCTCGTCCGGCGCCGGCGGCCAGCACGTGAACACCACCGACTCCGCGGTGCGCATCACCCACGTGCCGACCAACACCGTCGTGCAGTGCCAGAACCAGCGTTCCCAGCACGCCAACAAGGACACCGCGATGAAGATGTTGCGGGCCAAGTTGTACGAACTGGAAATGATGAAACGCAACGCCGCCGCGCAGGCGCTGGAGGAAACCAAGTCGGATATCGGCTGGGGCCACCAGATTCGTTCCTACGTCCTCGATCAGTCGCGGATCAAGGACCTGCGGACCAACATCGAGCGCAGCGACTGCGACAAGGTGCTGGACGGCGACATCGACGAATACCTCGAGGCCAGCCTGAAGCAGGGGCTTTAAACGCCCCTGTTCCCGTGGGTGGGCCGGACTCGCGGGCCCGCTTCGATAACCCCAGCAAAGTGGCCGGCGATCCGTCTCGGCCACCGCGCGACAGATGCGCTAACCCGTTTCGACACAGGCACGCGCCTAACCAGGAACCACCGAAGACCATGAGCGAACAACCGCTGAACGAGCATGCCCAGCATGAGGAAGAGAACAAGCTGATCGCCCAGCGCAAGGACAAACTTGCCGCGCTGCGCGAAGCCCAGCCGATTCCCTTCCCCAACGACTTCCGCCGCGACAGCCTCTGCGACCTCCTGCAGAAGCAGTACGCCGACAAGACCAAGGAAGAGCTGGAAGCCGCCGGCATCAAGGTCAAGGTGGCCGGTCGCATCGTGCTCAACCGCGGCGCCTTCATGGTGCTGCAGGATAGCAGCGGCCGCCTGCAGGTCTACGTCGACCGCAAGACGCTGCCCGCGGAAACCCTTGAAGCGGTGAAGAGCTGGGACCTGGGCGACATCATCGCCGCCGAGGGCACCCTGGCGCGCAGCGGCAAGGGCGACCTGTACGTCTACATGGACAGCGTGCGCCTGCTGACCAAGTCGCTGCGCCCGTTGCCGGACAAGCACCACGGCCTCACCGACACCGAGCAGCGCTACCGCCAGCGCTACGTCGACCTGATCGTCAACGAGGAAGTGCGCCAGACCTTCCGCGTGCGCTCTCAGGTGATCGCGCACATCCGCAAGTTCCTCGCCGAGCGCGATTTCCTCGAAGTGGAAACACCGATGCTGCAGACCATTCCCGGCGGCGCGGCGGCCAAGCCGTTCGAGACCCACCACAACGCGCTGGACATGCCGATGTTCCTGCGCATCGCTCCGGAGCTGTACCTCAAGCGCCTGGTGGTTGGTGGCTTCGAGAAGGTCTTCGAGATCAACCGCAACTTCCGTAACGAAGGCGTTTCGACCCGGCACAACCCCGAGTTCACCATGCTCGAGTTCTACCAGGCCTACGCCGACTACGAAGACAACATGGACCTGACCGAGGAATTGTTCCGCGAACTGGCCCAGCTGGTTCTGGGGACCACCGACGTGCCTTACGGCGACAAGGTGTTCCACTTCGGCGAGCCGTTCGCGCGGCTGTCGGTGTTCGACTCGATCCTCAAGTACAACCCGGAAATCACCGCGGCTGACCTGCAGGACATCGACACCGCCCGCGCCATCGCCAAGAAGGCCGGCGCCAAGGTGCTGGGCTTCGAGGGCCTGGGCAAGCTGCAGGTGATGATTTTCGAAGAGCTGGTCGAGCACAAGCTGGAGCAGCCGCACTTCATCACCCAGTACCCGTTCGAGGTGTCGCCGCTGGCGCGCCGCAACGATGCCGACCCGAGCGTCACCGACCGCTTCGAGCTGTTCATCGGCGGCCGCGAGATCGCCAACGCCTACTCCGAGCTGAACGATGCCGAAGACCAGGCCGCGCGTTTCCACGCCCAGGTCGCGGACAAGGATGCCGGCGACGACGAGGCGATGCACTTCGACGCCGACTTCGTCCGCGCGCTGGAGTACGGCATGCCGCCGACTGCCGGCGAGGGCATCGGCATCGACCGCCTGGTGATGCTGCTGACCGACTCGCCGTCGATCCGCGACGTGATCCTGTTCCCGCACATGCGCCCGGAACTCTGATCGCTCCGCATTGAAAAAGCCGCCCGAGGGCGGCTTTTTCATGGGTTCCATCTCAGGCTGACGAACCGCTGGGTTGCTTAGATGGCGGGTGCGAAAGCCCCATCGAACTGATCCGTCCGCCAGGCCCGCAGCGCCTCGGGGATTGACGCCCCGCGCCCTGGAATGGAAGATCCAACGGCTTTGCGGCTCGCTCCGCGCCGTCGGGCGGAGCCCGATGCGTCACCCATAAGAGGAAGATTCCCGATGATTCCCTGGCGCGCGCTGGTCGCGGTCACCTGTCTTCTGCTTGGCGGTTGCCTGGCGACCTTCAAGGACCCGATCCCGGCCAACGAGGCCGCGCCCATTCCGCTGCTCGGCGAATGGACGCGCAAGGACGAATGGGGCGTGCAGCAATTCCTCGACATCCGCCGCGCTGGCAGCAACCTGTATCAGGCGCGGGTCTATTCCGAGAGCGCGGACAACCTGGCGGGCGCCGACGAGTACGGTTTCACCGTCGCCCATCACGGCCGCCGCTGGTACCTCTCCGCCGGCCTGCCGAAGAAGTTCGGCGGCAATTTCGCCATCGGCGGTTTCGAGTTGACCGACAACGGCGAGCTGCTGGTCTACACCCTCGACATCGAGCGCATCCTCCAGGATATCCAGGGCGGTATGTTGCAGGGGCGGCGCGTGGAGACCGCGGAAGGCGACGGCGCGCTGATCGACAGCCCGTGGCCGGCGGTGTTCGCCTACCTGGACGATCCGGCCAATTCGGATGTCTTCGTCGAAGCGGCGCGCTACCAGCGCCTGGGACAGTGAGGGAGCCATGAGCAACGGCAGCAACCTGGACGACTATCAGCGCATCGTGCGCGCCCTGTCCGACCGCATCGTCGAGGCGCAGGCACCGATCCGCATCCTCGATGCCGTGAAGTGGGACGAGAGCATCCGCCAGGGCTTCTTCGACGACGGCTGCAAGCGCCTGCCGGCGGTCGATCGCGCCTATTACGAAGCGCGTCCGCTGGGTTTCGACGGTGCGGCGAAGAAGCTCGAGCTGCAGAACATCGAGCGCGACGTCACCCGCCAGCTCGGCCAGTTCAACCCCGTCGGGCAGATCATGCGGCGCATGTGCAAGGAGTACCGCATGGTGATCCGCATGCTCGAAGCGCGCGGCACCGCGGATTTCGGGCTGATTTCCCAGGAACTCTACGGCGCCGCCTCGGACGCCTTCCACGCCGGCGATCCGACCCTGGCCGACCTCGGCCTGATGCTCTCGGATTACCTGAACAACATCGACGGCCGTGGCGATCTCAAGGACGAGCCGAAGACGCTGACCGCCAAGGAAGCCGTGGCCATGCTGCAGCGCCGGCTGGACGAAGTGTTCGGTGCCGGCGAGGGCATCATCCGCGTGTTCGAGTCCGACGGCATCGTCGCCGATGCGGCGGCCGGCGCCGACTACATCAAGGTCCGCACGGACGCGCTGTTCAATGAGCGCGACGTGCGCGCGCTGGAGGTTCACGAAGGGCTGGTACACGTCGGCACCACGCTGAACGGGCTGAACCAGCCGATCTGCACCTTCCTCTCCAAGGGCCCGCCGTCCTCGACCGTGACTCAGGAGGGCCTGGCGATCCTCATGGAAGTGATCGCCTTCACGTCCTACCCAAGCCGTCTGCGCAAGCTGACCAACCGCACCCGCGCGATCCACATGGCTGAGGAGGGCGCGGATTTTCTGCAGATCTTCGAGTTCTTCCGCGAGCAGGGCTATAGCGAGGACTCCAGCTACGCCAACAGCAGCCGGGTGTTCCGCGGCTCCACCCCGGACGGGTTGCCGTTCACCAAGGACCTGTCGTATCTGAAGGGCTTCATCCTGATCTACAACTACATCCAGCTGGCGGTGCGCAAGGGCAAGCTGGAGCAGATTCCCCTGCTGTTCTGCGGCAAGACCACCCTGGAGGACATGCGCACCCTGCGCCAGCTGGTCGACGAGGGCCTGGTGGCGCCGCCCAAGTACCTCCCGCCGCAGTTCCGCGACCTCAACGCGCTGGCCGCCTGGATGTGCTTTTCCAACTTTCTCAACCACCTGAGCCTGGATCGCATCGAGGCGGATTACGCCAATATCCTCTAGCCGCCACGCGGCGAACCGTCGCGCATAATCTTGATCGGTGCCAAGCACCGACCAGCATTCCATGGCAGCATGCCGCTCCCAATCGTGGCGGGTGCATGTCCCCGCTGCCCACAACCTCCGTTCTCGAAGAAGTGACCATGAGCGAACGCAATCCCATTCCGTTGATCCTCACCGCCATCGGCAGCGTCGTTGGCACCGTCGCCGCACTGTCGTACTACGGCTACCTGCACTTCGCCAAGCCGGAGGACGCGCTGCTGCTGGCCGAGTTCACCATGCTCAAGACCATTCCCGGTCAGGATTACAAGGTCTCGCTGACCCGCGCCGACCAGATTGCCCAGTGCATCGACGGCGTTCTCGTGCTGTTCGATACCGAGCAGCGCGGCCTGTCCGGCGTGCTGGTCAACGACCGCAAGCAGGCGGTGCGATGCGTCGGCGAAGAGACGCCTCAGGTCACGAAGTGAAGATCGAAATCTGGCAGGGCGACATCACCACGCTGGAGGTGGCGGCGATCGTCAATGCCGCCAACGCCAGCCTGCTCGGCGGCGGCGGAGTGGACGGCGCGATCCACCGCGCCGCCGGCCCCGAATTGCTCGCCGCCTGCCGACCGCTCGGCGGCTGCCCCACGGGCGAGGCGCGCATCACTCCCGGTTTCCGCTTGCCGGCATGCCATGTGATCCACACCGTTGGGCCGGTCTGGCACGGCGGCGGCCAGGGCGAGGCGCAGTTGCTCGCGGCCTGCTACCGCAACAGCCTGGCGCTGGCCGAAGCCCATGGCTTGGACAGCATTGCCTTTCCGGCCATCAGTTGCGGCATCTACGGCTATCCTCCGGCCGCTGCAGCGCGCATCGCGGTGGACGAACTGCGCCGTCCGAGGGCGGACGGCAGTCCGCTGCGCCGGGCGCTACTGGTGGCCTTCTCCAGCGAGATGGCGATCCGCTACGGCGAACTGCTGGCGGCCTGATCGCCCAATGGCGGGGCGAAGCTGCCCTTCGGCGCGGGCTGGTAGAGCATCAGCGCGTAGCAGCCCAGGCAGATCAGCCAGTCGAACACGGCCGTCCAGATGTTGTGCGAGAGGAAGTGCGCGCCCTGCATCATCCTCACCAGCGACAGCGCGGTGCCCAGCGCGAAGGCGCCGACCAGCGCCACTTTCGCCAGCCGTGGGCGCCTGTCGCGCAGCAGGAAGTACAACGCAAAGAACGTGAAGCCGCTGCTGGCATGCCCGCCCGGCCAGCAGCGACCGGGCTTCAGCGTCGGTGCGCGCTCGCCGAGCAGCGGGCTGTAGGTCTCGCCACCCCCGTAGCGGGTCAGGTCCCACGGGCAATGCACGCCGGTGAGTGTTTTCAGCGGCGGCACGATGGCGGTCGACAGTCCCATCGCCAGCACCAGATAGCCGAACGGCAAGCGCCAAGCGGCCCAGCGGCGGTTCACGAAGCTCAGCAGCAGGCCGGCGATCGACAGCACGCCGACCAGGATCACCGCCTGCTTGGCGCGGTCGTGAAACCACTCCTCGAAGAATACGTTGTGGCGAGCGACGAAGCCTTCGTCGGGCAGGTAGAACAGGTCGGAAATGGCGAAATCCAGGCGGGTGGGCTCGAAGATCAGCAATAGAGCGGCGATCGCCAGCGGAATTCCCAGGCTTGCCCACAGGCGTAGCCGCGGCGAAGGATGCAGTAGCTTCTGTGTAGTCATGAGCGCTCCTAAGATCAGCGTTGGTCGATCCGGTCGTTGCCGGCGGACGAGGGTTGCCAACTGAGCAACTGGTGGCGGAAGCCGTGACTGGCCGCCTGGTAGTAGGCGATGTCGCGCTGCAGCAGCGGGTCGTCGTTGGCCACGCTGCGCTCGCGGCTGGCGCCGAGGGCATCGTCATGCCGACGCATCACCTGGCGTGGGCTGAGAATCGCCAGGTCGTGGCCATCGAACAGCCCCAGGTGCTGATAGTTGCCCAGCAGCACGCGGGGCGGTGCGGCGTTTTCCTGCAGCAGGTTGCGGCCGAAGAAGGTCGAGGTGTAGTCCATGTTCAGCAGGCCGAGCAGGGTGGGCGCAAGGTCGATCTGGCTGGCCAGTTGGGCGTTCTCGGCGGGCTTCACCCATTTTGGCGAATAGATGAACAGCGGGATCTGGTAGTTGGCGACAGGCAGGTCCTCCACCCCGGCGCTGCCCGCGCAATGGTCGGCAACGAAGACGAACAGGGTGTCGTCGAACCAGGGCTTCTGCCGCGCCTTGGCGAGGAAATCGCCGATTGCCCAGTCGGTGTACTTCACGGCGCCCTCGCGGCCCTCGCCGGAGCGGATGTCGATACGCCCGTCCGGGTAGCTGTAGGGGCGGTGGTTGGAGGTGGTCATCAGTTGCAGCAGGAACGGCTTGCCCTGTGCGTGATCGGTATCCGCCAGTTTCAGCGTCTGGGCGTACAGGTCCTCGTCGGCCATGCCCCAGGCGTTCTTGAAGTGGATGTCGGATTCAGGCACCGAACTCTGGTCGACGATGCGATAGCCGTTGCCGCCGAAGAAGGCGTTCATGTTGTCGAAATAGCCGCGTCCACCGTAGGCGAAGACGCTGTCGTAGCCCTGCGCGACGAGCTGCTGGCCGAGGCTGGCGAAGCCGCTTTCCTTGCCGATGCGCTTGACGATGGAACGCCCGGGCGTCGGTGGGACCGACAGGGTGATCGCCTCGAGGCCCCGGTCGGTGCGGGTTCCAGTGGCGTAGAAGTTGTTGAAGTAGAGGCTCTGCTGGCGTAGCGCATCGAGGTTCGGCGTCAGCCCGCGCTTGTCGCCGTTGCTGCCCAGATACTTGGCGGAGAGGCTCTCGATGGTCACCAGCACCACGTTCAACCGGCGTGGCTGGCCGGGATTGTCGATGCTGCGGCGGATGTCCAGCGGGTCGCGGCCGACGAAACTGACGTTCGGCTCGGCCAGCTCCTGGCGCAGTATTTCGGCTACCTGGGCGGTCGGCAGCTTGGCGTAGAACTGGTTGTAGTCGAGCTCGTTGCTGCGGAACGCGGCGAAGAACTGATAGGGGCCGTTGCTCGCCAGTTCATGCTGATAGGCGTTGCCGCCGATGCCGCGCGGGTGATCCTGATCCAGCAGCAGGCCGGCGAGCGCCGCACACAACCCAACCGCGGCGAGACCGCCCAGGCGTGCCCGCCAGCTCGGCAGCGGCGCACTCCAGGCACCGCGCAACGGAGCGCGCAGCAGCAGGGTGGAAATCAGCGCTACGGCGGCGATGGCGCTCAGCAGCTTGCCAATCGGGTAGGACTCCCAGAGGTTGTGCAGCACTTCATCGGAGTAAACCAGGTAGTCCACCGCGATGAAGTTGAAGCGCACGCCGAATTCGTCCCAGAACAGCCATTCGGCGACGGCGACGAAGAGCATGACGAACAGGCTGGCGCCTAGCAGCACGCCGAGCGTCGTGCGCCAGCCGCCGCGCCGCCAGATACGGGACGGGCAGAGCAACAGCAAGGCCGCCAGCGGCACGGCGGCGTACGCGAGGAAGCCGAGGTCGTAGAGCAGGCCGATGCCATACAGGCGCAGCAGGCTGCTGGCGTCGCTGCCGGCCTCGCTCAGGTGAGTCACCAGGAGCAGGCTGCGGGTCAACAGGAATACGCCCAGCCAGAGGCCGAGAATGAGGGACAGGTAACGCAGGGGCGCCGAGCGCATGAGGGTTCGCATTGCGATTTTTCCGGGTTGAACGATGCGCGGCAGTCTGGTCCCGGATATGTCGCAGCCAGGTGAATCGGCAGTTAAAAATTCGTCAAAACGAAACGGTCTAGTCTTCCCCGTGCAATCATTCGCCACCGCCGCCCCAACGGGCGCGCCCTGAGGACATTCCATGCGCATCCTGCTGGTCGAAGACAACCGCGACATCCTGGGCAATATGCTCGACTACCTGAGTATCAAGGGCTATAGCGTGGACTGCGCCCAGGACGGGCTGTCCGGCCTGCACCTGGCCGCCACCGAGCACTATGACCTGATCGTCCTCGATATCATGCTGCCGGGACTCGACGGCTGCACGCTGTGCAAGCGACTTCGCGAGGATGCCCGGCGTAACACGCCGGTGATCATGCTCACCGCCCGGGACCAGTTGGACGACCGCCTGCAGGGGTTCAATTCCGGTGCCGACGACTACCTGATCAAGCCCTTCGCATTGTCCGAGCTGGCGGCGCGCATCGAGGCGGTGCTGCGCCGGGCCCAGGGCGGCGGACGCCGTCAATTGCAGGTGGCCGACCTGACCTTCGACCTGGACACCCTGGTAGTGGCCCGCGCCGGCAAGATGCTCAAGCTCAACCCGATTGGCCAGAAGCTGCTCACCGTGCTGATGCAGAAAAGCCCGCACGTCGTGCGCCGCGAGGTCCTCGAAGAAGCCGTATGGGGCGACGACTGCCCGGACAGCGACAGCCTGCGCAGCCATGTGCACCAGCTGCGCCAGGTGATCGACAAACCGTTCGCCCGCGCGCTGATGCACACCGTGCATGGCATCGGCTATCGCCTGGCGGATGATGGCGATGGAGTATAAGCAGAGCCTCTCGCGACGCATAGTCATCGCGTTCGTCCTGGTGACCGCACTGGTCGCCGGCGCCTTCGCCATCGGTATCGTCAACGTCGTCCACGTGGTCGAGGAACGCCTGATCACTGGCGAGCTGGGCGGCGATCTGGACCGTCTGCTGCGCATGGATTCGGTCGAGTCGTGGCGCTCGCAGCCGGAGCCGGATCAGTTCTTCTACTATAGCGGCGGCGTCGGCGAGTTCGCCCTGCCCGAGGACGTCAAGCACCTGCCGCCGGGCTTCAACGAAGTCTTCCGCGGCGACATCTCCTACCACGTGTTCGTGCGTACCGTGGATGGCCGCAAATACGTGCTGATGCAGGACCAGCGTGGCTTCGAGGCGCGCGAGCAGGTGCTCTTCGCGGTGGTGCTGGTGGGCTTCCTGATCAGCCTGGCGCTGGGCGGGCTGCTCGGCTGGCTGCTCGCGCGGCGGGTGATGGCGCCAGTGATCCGCCTGGCGCGGCAGGTTCGTCATCGCGACCAGCTGCTGGTGCTCGCACCGCCGCTGGCGCCGGATTACGCCGCCGACGAAGTCGGCGAAGTGGCGGCGGCGTTCGATGCCACGCTCGGCCTGCTGCGCGAGGCCTTGACCCGCGAACGACTGTTCACCAGCGACGTCAGCCATGAGCTGCGCACGCCGTTGATGGTGTTGGCGAGTTCCTGCGAACTGCTGCTGGAAAACCCGGGCCTGGGCGAGCGCGGCCGGGCGCAGGTGCTGCGCATGTCGCGCGCCTGCGAGGAAATGCGCGAGCTGGTGCACACCTTCCTGCTGCTGGCGCGCGCGCAGCCGGCTAACTCCAGCGAGGGGCAACTGGCCACGCTGATGGAAGTGGCCAACGATCTGGTCGGGCAATGGCGCAGTGCGATCGAGGACAAGGGGCTGCGCTTCGAATACCACGTCAACGGCGCCCTGCCGATCGGCTACAACGCGCCCTTCCTGCGCGCGGTGCTGGGCAACCTGCTGCGCAACGCGCTGCACTACACCGACAACGGCTGGATCTGCCTGCAACTGCAGGCCACCGGCTTCTATGTCGAGGACAGCGGACATGGGATTCCCGAGGCACAGCGCGAGGCGGTGTTCGAGCCCTTCGTGCGGGGCGTCGAGCAGCGCGGCGACGGGCTCGGCCTGGGCCTTTCGCTGGTCAAGCGGATCTGTGAGAGCCAGGGCTGGAGCGTCAGCCTGTCGGCGGCGGAGTCGGGCGGATGTCGTTTCCAGGTCACCCTGGGCGGAGAGCTCGCAGCGGCGGTTTGACGCAATTTTCACATTGCCTTGACTCCCGGTTAACGGCTCGCTGGATAAGGTGCCGCCATCTTTCCCAGTGGTGGCCTTTTCCATGAGCGATACCGTCGATCTTGAGTTCTCCCACAAGTACGATCGCGAGCATGCCGAAGCCTATGGACGGAAACACGCCAACGGATTCTGGCGCACGCTCTCCCACAGACGCGACGAGCAACTGGCCCGCCGCGCCCTGCAGATCGCCGGCGAGCCGAGCCTGGTCCTCGACCTGCCGTGCGGCGCCGGGCGCTTCTGGCCGCTGCTCGCCGAGCGCCAGAACCGCGTGATCATCGGCGCCGACAATTCCGCGGACATGCTGAAGGTGGCCATGCAGCGCCAGCCTGAATCGGTCACCCGACGCGTGCAGACGTTGCAGACCTCGGCCTTCGCCATCAACCTGCCGGATAACTCCGTGGACAGCATCTTCTGCATGCGTCTGCTGCATCACGTCGGCAACGCGGCGGACCGGCAGAAGATGCTCAGCGAGTGCCACCGCGTGACTCGCGACAGCCTGATCGTTTCGCTATGGGTGGACGGCAACTACAAGTCCTGGCGGCGCAAGCGCCTGGAGCAGCGCCGGCAACAGGGCGCCGACGATGCGGACTTCCAGAACCGTTTCGTGATTCCGGCGCAAACCATCGAGCAGGAGTTCGCCGACGCCGGTTTCAGCATCCAGCGTCACCTGGATTTCCTGCCGCTGTACGCGATGTGGCGCGTCTACGTTCTGCGCAAGGACATGCGGGCATGAACTGCCTCGAGATGCCGACGCCGGAGCTTCCGCCGTCCACGCCACCGCTCGACACCTTCGATGCCTGGTGGCAGCGCCAGGGTGACTGGGTCGAGCAACCCAACCAGCGGCGGGGCGGGGAGAGCGGCGTGCAGCGGTTGCAGGAGATGGACCGCGTGCTCTATGCCAAGCGCCAGGTTGGCCATCTGTATCGCAGCCTGCGTTATCCGCTCGGCCGGCCCACGGTGCTGCGCGAGCACGATGCGCTGCGCCGCATGACCGACCTGGGCGTGCGCGTGCCGAATGTCGTGCACTGCTCCACCTCGTTCAGCGCCGATACCGGCTGGCGCGGACTGCTGGTCACCGAGTCGCTCGACGGTTTCCAGGACCTCGATGCCTGGTATGCCGGCGGTGCGCGCGAGCGTTACGACGAACGTCTGCACGAGCAACTGCTGCACCAACTGGCGGCCACCCTGGCGCGCATGCACCGCGCGCGCTGGCAGCATGGCTGCATGTATGGAAAGCACGTGTTCGTGCGGGTCAACGGGGAGGGCGCCGACGCGCGCGCCGAAGTGGCGCTGCTCGATCTGGAAAAAAGCCGCCGCCGGCTGACCCGGAGCCACGCCGCGCAGCACGACCTGCGACAGCTGCGGCGCCATTCGTCGTTCAGTGCCGCCGAATGGGCGAAGCTGATCTACGTTTACCGAGCGGCGTTCGGCAGGCCAATCAAAGGGTTGCAGTGATGAGACTAGAAATCGCTCGAGGTCTGTTTCTCTGCGCGGCGCTGGGCGTCGCCTCCCTGGCCGTAGCGTCCTGGACGGAGCCCGCGCCGAAGGTGATCAGCGGGCTTCCGAGCCTGGCGAAGAATTGCCCGATGCCGGGCAACCTGCGGGCGAAGGTACAGCCGCAACCTGACGAAGACCTGCTGTTGCTGATGTTCAGCCTGGCCCAGGGCCTGCGCGCACCCAGCTGATCGAATCGGCGCCTCCGCGATGAAGGCGTCGCAGGGTTACGCCACGTGCAGATGGTTGTCCCAGAGCCCGCTGGGCAGTTCCAGTGGCCGGACCTCGATGGCGCCGGTGCGGCAGTCGTAGAGGCGGCAGCGCCCCTGGCCGGACGTGACCACGAAACCCTGTTCCACCGCGGCGACGCCCGCGCAGTCGGGCAGCGGTGCATCCAGGCGCAGCGCGCCGCTGTCCAGATCCCAGACGAAGAAACGGTTGCCGCGAGGCGCGGTCAGCGCGACCAGGCGCATCGCGTCGTTGATCGCCACGCTGGCGGTGTACTGCGCCATCGCCTGGCGTTGTGGCTCCTCGACCGGGAACGGCATGAACGCCCCGCCGGGACGCTTGATCGCCAGCAGTGCGGCGCGGTCGTGGCTGGCGCCCATATACTGCTGGCAGGCGACGATGGTGCCGTCCGCGGCGATCGCCAGGTGACGCACGCTGTTCATCTGTTCGGGGAGCGTCTCGCGGCTGATCAGGCTGCCGTCGCGGCGCATCAGGACCAGGCTCGGCTCCATCGCATCGAGGTTCATCTCGACCCGGCTTTCGGCCTCGGTGCGGATGCCGCCATTGGCGACGACCAGGGTTTCCCCGTCAGGCATCCATGACACCTCATGCGGGCCAAGCCCGTGGGTCGAAAGCTCGCCGGTATGAACCAGTCGTTCGCCGTCGAAACGGTAGACCCCGAGCCGTCCGCGCCCCGGGTCACGGGTGTCATTCTCGGTGGCGTAGAGCCACTCGCCATCCTTGTGGAACACGCCATGACCGTAGAAATGCCGGTCGGCATTGGACTTCAGCGTCTGCAGCAGGCGGCCGTCGCGCAGGTCGATCAGATAGCTCTCGGTGCCCGGTCGCCGCGCCACGAAGAGCGCCAGCGGCTTGCCTGGATGCTGCACGATGGCGTGACAGCGCAGGCCTACACGGGTCACGAACGCCGGGCTGCCGTCGAGGCGGTAGCCGACCGCGTAGTGGCCGCCGTCGGCATCGTCGCGAGCGGACAGCAGCAGCGGCTGGGCGGTCTGCCGATTGAACTTCCACTCAACCGAGGTAACAGCCTTGAGCAGTGCATTGCCGAGGTTCTGTACGTGGCGCAGCATCGTCGACTCTCCCGAATCAGTCCCCGTCGTTGGCGTTGAAGCCGAGCTGCACGCCCAGCACGCGGGCGAGTTCCAGCTCGTGCAGCCGATGGACCACGTTCAGGCTGTCGTAGAAGGCGTTCAGCTGGGCGCGGCCCTGGTCGGTCTTCAGCAAGTCGTCCAGCGGCGGCTGCAGCGCGGCCATCTGCCGGCGGCTGTCGGCATAGGCGGCGTCGATTTTGTCGATGAGGTCCTTGTGCTCGCTGCCGATCAGGGCCTTCAGACCTTTGCCGTCGACGCCCGACCAGACGTGTTCGGCGCTTTCCAGGCTCGCCGCCAGGTTCGACAGGGAAGCATGACTGCGCCAGGCCTCGGCCTGGAACGGCTGGGGAATGCCCTTGGTCTGCCGGCCGAGCGGGGCGCCGAGTTTCTTCTTCAGCGAATCCAGGGCGGTGACCTGGACGCGCAGCAGGTCGGAAATGGCTTCCTTGGACTCGGCATAGCGCGCGTTGGGGAATTTGCTCATCTGCGCGAGCATGCCGTCGTTCTTCTGCCAGCCGGCGAGGATCTGTTCGGAGAGCGCCTGCTGGTGCGCGCCGATGGCTTCCAGCAGCGGGCAGTAGCGGGCCTTCTGCTCAGCGTCGGCGAGGTCCAGGCCGCTGTCGAAGAGCACGTACTCGTAGGCGCTGAGGCCCTGCACGACGATGCTGGACTTGGCCAGGCTTTCACCGGTCAGCGGCGTGTCGGACTTGACCAATTGCTCGACCTGGCGGGCGACCAGGTTCTTCTTGTCCGGCCAGAACTGCACCTGCCAGGCCTGGTTGCCTTCGGCCAGCGGGCCGATCAGCAGCGGTTGCAGTTCGGCCCAGGCCTTCTGCGCCCGGAGGAAGGCCTCACGGGCCTGTGCCAGGTCCTGCTTGCCTTCACAGAAGGCCAACGCGCTGGCGGCCAGTTGCTTGTCGGCCTCGGCCCAGCGGCTGTAGGTCGGCAGGATGACCTGCTGGGCGATGGCGGCACTGGTGGCGGCCTGCTGGTCCTGCGGAGAGCAGGCGCCCAGCGCGATGGCGAGGCCTGTCAGGAGAAGTCGGGGGCGAAACATCTGCGCTCCTTTTCAGAGGGAATTCAGGAAAGCCAGCAACGCGGTGCGTTGCTCGGCATCGAAAGCGAGTACCTGCTGCTTGGCCGGTTCGGCTTCGCCGCCGTGCCAGAGAATGGCTTCGAGAAGGTTACGCGCGCGGCCGTCGTGAAGGAACTGGGTATGTCCGGTCACCGCCTCGCTGAGGCCGATTCCCCACAGCGGAGCGGTACGCCATTCGCTGCCGCTGGCCTGGAACTCGCCGCGGTGATCGGCGAGGCCTTCGCCCATGTCGTGCAACAGCAGGTCGCTGTAGGGGCGGATCACCTGGTTCGCCAGCTCGGGTTCGGCGGCATCGGCGCGGGTCTTGAACTGCGGCGTGTGGCATTGCTGGCAGCCGGCCTGGAAGAACGCCGATTTTCCGGCCAGGACCCGTGCGGCGTCGACATCGCGGCGCGCCGGAACGGCCAGGTTGCGCGAGTAGAAGACGACCTTGGACAGGATGTTGTCGCTGACTTCTGGGACACCGCCATTCACGGCATTCAGGCAGTCGATCTGGCTCGGCGTGCAGTCGTCGTGCGGCAGCAGCGACGTGGTCAGGCCCATGTCGCCGGAGAAGGCGTGCGCGCTTTGCTGCTCGATGGTCGGCTGGCCGGCTTTCCAGCCGAAGCGGCCGAGCACGGTTTCACCCTTGCGCATGTCCCAGACGCGGTTGGGGCGCCCGGATATGCCGTTGCCGTCGCGATCCTCCGGATCGGCGTTGGCGAGGATGTCCGCTTCGGGAATCGCCTCGAGCAGGCCGAGGCCGATCATCGGCGGCGCGACGCGGGCCGAGGTCATGGTCTGCGGATGCATGGGGCCGTAGTTGAGGTCGCTCAGGCGCAGGGTTGGCTTGCGCAGTTCGACCACGCTGCCGTCGGCGAAGGTCACCGGCAGCGGGCTGTAGTCGACGCGGATCTTGCCTTCGGGAGCGACTCCGGGAATCGCCATGTCCTGGAACTGCCCGCCATAGGTCGGCTCGGGGACCATGCCCAGGTGTTCGAGGACCTTGGCGTCGGCCGGGCTGGCGGGAATCGACAGGCGTACCAGCATGGAGACCGCTTGCACCGCGTTCTCGCCGGGCGGCTGGCCGCGGCCGTCGCGGACATGGCAGTTCTGGCAGGCATTGGTATTGAACAGTGGCCCGAGACCGTCACGCGCGGTGGTGGCAGTGGGGGCCGTGACCCAGGGGTTGCGGAAGAAGCTGTTGCCGACGCTGAAGTCGAGGCTGCGGGTGTTGGACAGGTTGCCCGAGGGCATCGCGAAGGCGTTGCGGTCGGTCTGGAATACGGTGGTGGCGCCGCCGGAGAGGGCTTCGCCGGGCTCGGCCTGGGTGAAGCGGGGTTTGTCGTCGCAAGCGCTGATGAGCAGTGCCAGAAACAGCGGTGACAGGCGGAGCAGGGGGAGCATCGAGAATGTCCTGAACGAGGCGGCGAGCAAGCTTAGCAGGGCACTTGGTCGTGAATAAGAGAGATTTTCGTTTGCACGCGGGACGAAGTGTCGCGCCGGAAAAGACGGATGCGCCCGAAAGCGCATCCGTTGTGTTGCCTGGCGATGCGCTCGATCAGAACTCGTGATCGGCGTTATCCGGCTTCAGGTCGCTGATGCCCAGCTTGGCGGCGGCCTGCTCGATGGCACCGGTCTGCTTGACCAGTGCGGCGATGGCGTCGCGAACGATCTGCTGGCCCTTGGCATTGTCGGCGGCGATCAGTTGGTCGAAATGGACGTTGTCCTTCTCGGCGCTGTCGACCATCGCCTGCAGCTTGGCTTCGGTGTCCTGCAGGTCGGCCTTGACAGTATTGTCCGTCTCCGCGTCGGCCTTGGCGACCAGGGAAGACAGGCTGGCGCCGGTCAGGGTGGTGCCGTCGACTCGCTTGTACTCGCCGAGGTAAACGTTGCGGATGCCCTTGCCGTTGTAGAAGTGCGAGTTGTGCGTGTTGTCGCTGAAGCAGTCGTGCTCGTCTTCGGTGGAGTTGGCTTCCAGCGCGACCTTCATGCGCTCGCCGGCCAGTTCGCCGAGGGACAGGCTGCCCATGCCGAAGAGCATCTTGCGCAGGCCGTTCTCGACCGGTTCGGCTTCCAGGGTGGCGCGGTAGTTGTCGGCGACGCCCGCTTTCCACTGGCCGGACATCTCTTCCAGGTCGCTGACCAGCAGGTCGGTCGCGGCTTTCAGGTAGGCACGACGACGGTCGTTGTGGCCGCCTGTGGCGCCTTCGCCGGTCAGGTAATCGCTGGCCGGACGCTCGCCGGCGCCCGGGCCGGTACCGTTCAGGTCCTGGCCCCAGAGGAGGAACTCGATGGCGTGGTAGCCGGTGGCGACGTTGGCTTCGGAACCGCCCAGCTCGTTCAGGCTGGCGAGCTTCTCATCGGTGATTTCGCTGACGTCGATCTTGTCTTCGCCGACCTGGATCTCGGTGTTGGCGATGATGTTGGCGGTGGCGGCCGGGTTGCCCAGCGCGGACTGGGTGTCCTTGGCGACGTAATCGATCAGGCCTTCGTCCAGCGGCCAGGCGTTCACCTGACCTTCCCAGTCGTCGACGATGGTATTGCCGAAGCGGAAGACTTCGCTCTGCATGTACGGGACGCGAGCGGCCAGCCAGGCCTTCTTGGCGGCGTCCTGGGTCGCGGTGCTCGGGTTGGCGAGGAAGGCGTCGATGGCTTTCTGCAGGTTCTGCGCGGTGCTCAGGGCGTCGTCGAAGACGGCGGAGGCCATGTCCGCATAGTTAACGATCACCTGCTTGGCGGCGGCTTCGTCGACCGTGGCCGCACTGGCTGCAGCCGGTGCACTGCTGGCGGCCGGAGCGGCGGCGGGAGCAGGAGCGCTGGCTTGTTGCGCAGGTGCTTTTTCCTTGTCATCGCCACAGCCGGCGATGGAAATGGCAATGGCCAGGAGGCTGGCGGCAGCCAGGGGCTTACGAATCATGTGCGGGTTCCTTTGCATCTGGGTGATGGAGCGATGTGAAGGGTGGAAAACCGCCACATAATGCGAAAGATTTTCATTGTTGAAAAGTGTTCTGTCGCATTTAACCTGCGCAGCGAAGCCGCAGTTCCGGTTGTTTCGATCCCGTGGAAGGAATGCCGAGACGGGCAAGCGTCCTGCGCCACAGGCGCGAGCGACAGCGGCAAGACTGCGGTTGGGAGGTGCCTGAGCGCGCCTTCAGCGAGGCTTGGCCCCACCTAGCCGGAATGCCTGATCGATCCCGAGTGGCGCGAAGGTCCGCCGCCATTGGCGGGCGCTGGCGGCGGCTGATCTCGTCACTTCGTCCGAAGCGAGCGGTGGCGCTCAGTTGTGGGTGGGCACGGGCGTCTGGTTCAGGCGCTTCGACTGGCGCAGGTACTGGCCCAGTTCGCGGGCGGACAGCGGCTTGCTGTAGAGGTAGCCCTGACCCTCGTGGCAGCCCTGGGCGATGATGTACGCCTCCTGCTCCACGGTCTCCACGCCTTCGGCGATCACCTGCATGCCGAGGCTCTTGCCGAGCTGGATGATGGCGCGAACGATGGTGGCGTCGTCCTCGTCTTCCAGCAGGTCCTGAACGAAGCTCTTGTCGATCTTGATCTTGTCCAGCGGCAGGCTTTTCAGATAGCTCAACGACGAATAGCCGGTACCGAAGTCGTCGATGGCGATCAGCGCGCCGGAACGGCGCAGGCTGAGCAGATGCTGCGCGGCGGTGGTGATGTCTTCCATCAGGCCGGTTTCGGTGACCTCCAGCTCCAGGCTGCGCGGCGGCAGGCGATAGACCTGCATCAGGTTGTTGACCACCCGCGGCAACTCGGCGTGGTGCAACTGCACGGTGGACAGATTGACCGCCATGCGCAGGTCGCTGAAACCCTGGTCATGCCATTCGCGCAGTTGGCGGCAGGCCTGGTCGAGCACCCACTCGCCGATCGGAATGATGGTGCCGTTCTGTTCCGCCAGCGGAATGAACAGGTCCGGCGGGACGAAGCCGTGTTGCGGATGCTGCCAGCGCAGCAGCGCTTCGACCCCGGTGACGCGGTGGTTGCGGTAATCCACCTGGGGTTGATAGACCACGTGCAGCTGTTCCAGCGCCAGCGCGTCGCGCAGGTCCTTCTCGAGCTCGCGGCGTCTGCGCATCTCGCTGTCGACGCTGGCGATGTAGAACTGGTAGCGATTGCGCGAGCGGCTTTTCGCCAGGGTCATCGTCTGTTCGGCTTTCTGCAGCAGCTTCTCGGTGCTGTCGCCGTCTTCCGGGAACAGCGTGATGCCGATGGTGGCACGCAGCAGGACGGACTGTTCGTCGAGCGGGAAGGGAAGTTCGAGGTCGTCGAGAATGCTCTGCGCCAGCTCCGCCGCTTCGTAGGGTTGTTCGATGTCGGCCTGGACCAGGGCGAACTGATCGCCGCCCAGCCGCGCCAGGGTGCCGAGCCGACCGCTGTGGCTGCGCAGACGGTCGGCCAGGGCCAGCAGCAGGTGGTCGCCGGTCTGGTAGCTAAACTGTTCGTTGATTCCCTTGAAGTCGTCCAGGCCGACGCAGAGCACCGCCACCCGGCGTTGCCGGCGTCCGGCGTCCTCGAGGATCTGGTCCAGCTGGCCCTGCAGCTGCTGGCGATTCGGCAGCCCGGTGAGGAAGTCGTACTGGGACATGCGCAACAGGCTGTTTTCCGCCTCATGGCGCAGGTTGGTGTTGCGTTCGATCGAGGAGAGCAGCTCGTTGGCGGTGTGAATCCACAGGCCCAGTTCGTTCTTTTCGTTGCCCTTGAGCATCGGCAGCTTGTGCTGGCTGGGGCGGTCCGGATTGATGTTGGTGAGGTGCTCGATGATTTTCGACAGCGGCTTGGTCAACAGCCAGTGGTAGACCAGGTACAGCGCCAGGCCCATCGCCAGCGCGCGCAGCACGCCGGAGACGAAGATGATCACCGAGTTGGTGACGAAGCTCTCGCCGTAGGGCGCGGTATCGAGGGTAATGCTGAGGTCGCCGTAGTACTCGCTGTAGGGCGCGCGGCCGACCAGGCGGGTGCTGAAGGTCTGTTCCTTGCCGAGGATCGGGTCGGTGAGCATCCGCGTCGGGGTGTCGAGTAGGCCGCGTTCGCGCTCGGCGAGCATCGGCTCGGTGGGGTTGCCGATGGAGGCGACGCGCACGGCTTCGTGCTGGAACAGGCCCTCGATCACCTGCATGCCCATCTCGCGGTCGAGACTGTAGACCGCTTGTGTCGATGGATCACGAAACATCGCCAGGATGCGCTGGGCATCGCTGGTGATGGTCTGTCGGGTCTTGTAGACGTCGAACACGATCTGCGCGCAGCTGAGCACCACGCCTACCACGAGCGCTGCCAGCAGCACCACTCGGAGCAACTTCAATGACAAGCTGTTCTTGAGTTCCAGCTTCAAAAGGGGATTCCTTATGTATGCCAAATCGTCCGACAAAGCGGAGTATTGGCAATCGCGCTGTGGCAGTCAAAGGGCCAGCATCGGCTAACGGGATTTTTTGCGCAGGTGCGCATTTTCGGCGCAGTCGAACCCAGGGCTAAGCCACGATGCGCACTTTGTCGGTGCGCATCCGAGGGACTTGAGGACCATTCGGCGGTTTGGAGAATGCCCGGATCGGCAAAAGCCGCGGAAACGAAAAAAACCCGGCCGAGGCCGGGTTTTCCCATGGAGCGGAACAGCGGATCAGGCGGCGTAGTTTTTCGCCACGAAGTCCCAGTTCACCAGGTTCCAGAACGCCTCGACGAATTTCGGGCGCAGGTTGCGGTAGTCGATGTAGTAGGCGTGTTCCCACACGTCGCAGGTCAGCAGCGGAGTGTCGCCGGAGGTGAGGGGGTTGCCGGCGCCACCGGTGCTGACGATGGCCAGCGAGCCGTCGGCCTTCTTCACCAGCCAGCCCCAGCCGGAGCCGAAGGTGGCGATGGTGGTCTTGGCGAACTCTTCCTTGAACTTGTCGAACGAGCCGAAGGCGGCGTCGATGGCGCTAGCCAGTTCACCGGTCGGCTGGCCGCCGGCGTTCGGAGCCAGGCAGTTCCAGAAGAAGGTGTGGTTCCAGACCTGAGCGGCGTTGTTGAAGATGCCGCCGGACGAGGTCTTGATGATGGTTTCCAGGTCCTTGCCTTCGAACTCGGTGCCAGGAACCAGGTTGTTCAGGTTTACCACGTAGGTGTTGTGGTGTTTGTCGTGATGGTATTCCAGCGTCTCGGCGGACATGTGCGGCTCGAGGGCGGTTTTTTCGTAAGGCAGCGGCGGCAATTCGAAAGCCATTTTTATCTCCTTGATTCATCAGGTCAGGTCGTTTGCGGCAGGCGCCAGGCCGTCACGGTCGGCCAGCAATGCGGCTGGAGCTTGCTACTCCTACTTGCCGCGAAGCCTGGATCATAGCACCGGGCAACCCCCTAAACCACGCAACAAACGTAGGGGGAAACCCACTGCCGGGGCCTCTGGATAGGCACTTCTGACAGGCTGCTCGGGAGGGCGCCCGATTCATCGTGGACCCCGGCTGGCGCCAGGCGTTCATTGCGGAGGATTGAAAATCAGCTGCGCCGCGATGCTGAACATCATCGCCGCCACGGCCAGGTCGAGGACCCGCCAGGTCGCCGGCCGTGCCAGCCAGGGCGCCAGCCAGGCCGCTCCCGCCGCCAGTGCGCAGAACCACAGCAGCGAGGCGCTCGCCGCGCCCATGGCGAAGGCGCCGGGCACCGGCTGCTGCGCGCCGAGCGAGCCGATCAGCAGCACCGTATCCAGGTAGACGTGCGGGTTGAGCAGGGTCACCGCCAGCGTCGCCAGCAGCACTGCCCTGAGCGGCCGGCGGGTACTGGCTGCGCTCTGCACCAATGCCTGAGGACGCACGGCGCGGTGCAGCGCCTGGCTGCCATAGAAGAGCAGGAAGGCCGCACCACCCCAGCGCGCGACGGCGAGCAGCGACTGGCTTTCCACCAGCAGGCGCGCCAGGCCGAACACGCCGGCACAGATCAGCAACGCATCGCAGAGGATGCAGAGCAGGGCGACCGGCCAGTGATGCTCGCGGCGCAGGCCCTGGGCCAGAACGAAGGCATTCTGCGCACCGATGGCGAGGATCAGGCCGGCGCACATCAGCAGCCCGTTCACGTAGCTCTGCCACATGGCATTGTCCTTGGTTGGGGAGGAGGAGGTGGCGAGTCTGTGAGCGATGGATGTATAAGGAAAACGAATTATGCTAATCCATCATTAGGAAAATCGATTGTTCGATTACAAACTTCTGGCTGCGCTCGCCGCGGTGGTGGAACAGAACGGTTTCGAGCGCGCCGCACAATTGCTCGGCCTCTCGCAATCGGCGGTATCGCAACGTATCAAGCTGCTCGAGGCGCGGGTCGGTCAGCCGGTGCTGGTGCGCGCGGTGCCACCTCGCCCTACGGAGGTGGGGCGGCGCCTGCTCAACCATGTGCAGCAGGTGCGCCTGCTCGAGCGCGACGTGCAGGGTCAGGTGCCGGGCCTTGCCGAAGGAGGCGGAGCCGAGCGCCTGCGCATCTCGATCAACGCCGACAGTCTGGCCACCTGGTGGGCCGATGCCGTGGCCTCGTTCTGCGTCGAGCATCGTCTGCTGCTCGAGCATGTGGTGGAGGACCAGGATGTCGGCCTCAAGCGCATGCGCGTGGGCGAGGTGGCGGCCTGCGTGTGCGCCACCGAGCGACCGGTGGCGGGTGCGCGCAGCGTCGCGCTGGGCGCCATGCGCTATCGGGCGGTGGCCAGCCCGGCGTTCATCGCGAGGCATTTCCCCGAGGGCGCCGGCGCCACCGAGCTGGCTCGCGCGCCGGCGATCGTCTTCGGTCCGGACGATTCGCTGCAGCATCGCTACCTGGCGAGGCTCGGCGTGGAAGGCAGCTTCAACTATCACCTGTGCCCGTCGTCCGAAGGGTTCCTGCGCCTCACCTCCAGCGGGCTGGGCTGGGGCATGGTGCCGGAGCTGCAGGTTCGTGAGCTGCTGGATGACGGCCGGGTTTGCGAACTGGTGCCGGGGCGTCCGGTGGACGTGCCGATGTACTGGCACCACTGGCACAACGGCGGGCCGCTGCTCGGCGAGCTGACGCGCCAGCTGTGCCGGGTGGCCGAACGGGTGCTGGTCCCGCGAACCGACTGACGGACTGTCGTCATGCCGGCCTGCCGGCCTTATCCTGCGACGCGGCGCCGGCCTCTATCGGCAGGCTGAGGAGCAATAAATGAAGATTCTGGTGACGGGTGCGAGCGGGTTCATCGGCGGGCGCTTTGCCCGCTTCGCCCTCGAGCAGGGGCTGGCGGTGCGGATCAACGCGCGCCGCGCGGAAGCGGTCGCGCCGCTGATCGCGCGAGGCGCGGAGTTCATTCCGGGTGATCTGGCCGATCCGCAGCTGGCGCGCGCGCTCTGCGCGGATGTGGACGTGGTGGTGCATTGCGCCGGTGCGGTCGGCACCTGGGGGCGCTACGAGGATTTCTATCGGGGCAACGTCACGCTCACCGAGAACGTCGTCGAAGCCTGCCTGAAGCAGCGCGTGCGGCGCCTGGTGCACCTGTCTTCGCCCTCGATCGGCTTCGACGGGCATTCGCATCTCAACCTGAGCGAGGATGAGATTCCGCGGCGCTTCTCCGATCACTACGGCAAGACCAAGTACCTCGCCGAGCAGAAGGTCTTCGGCGCCGAGGAGTTCGGCCTGGAGGTGCTGGCGCTGCGTCCGCGACTGGTTACCGGGGCGGGCGACAACAGCGTGTTTCCCCGACTGATCGAGATGCAGCGTCGGGGGCGGCTGGCGATCATCGGCAATGGCCTCAACCTGGCCGATTTCACCAGCGTGCAGAACCTCAACGAAGCGCTGCTCAGCGCCTTGCTGGCCGCCGGGCCGGCGTTGGGCAAGGTGTACAACATCAGCAACGGTGCGCCGCTGCCGTTATGGGACGTGGTGAATTACGTGTTGCGGCGGCTGGAGTTGCCACCGGTGACGCGGCATGTCGCCTATCCCCTGGCCTACGCCGCCGCCACGCTCAACGAGACGGTCTGCCGGCTGCTGCCGGGGCGGCCGCAACCCGCCTTGGTCCGCCTGGGCGTGGCGGTGATGGCGAAGGATTACACGCTGGACATCGGCCGGGCGCGGCGGTATCTGGACTACCAACCGAAAACCAGCCTGTGGACGGCGCTTGACGAGTTCTGCGAGGAATGGCGCCGGACGCCGGGCTGACTTCAGCCGCGCAGCGGGCCGGCGTAGCGGGTGTATTTTTCGATCAGCTGTTCTTCGGTCAATTCGGGTGCTTTCAGCCGCACGCCGGTCAGGCTGCTGAGCTGTTCGCCCATGGCGCGGGTGTCCTCGTTGGTCGATTCCTGGCAAGCGAGCAGCATCGCCGTGATCGCATCGGTCTGGCTCAGACGAATGTCCACCGCCTGTTCGTCGCGCAGGCGGCGCCGCAGCTTCTGCATGCAGTCCACCATGGTCTTGGTCAGTTCCATTTCGCTTCCCCCGTTGGTTGAAACTCTCGAACTGCTCCCCTCGATCAGCCCGACAGGATTCACTCATGCCCCGAAGCAGCGCCGGCGAAACGCCAAGGCTGCGTCCCCGGTCATTTAGCAAAGGGCGTACCAGATCACCAACCAACGTGTTTCCTGGCGTTGCGGCCATGGCGGCCTAATGCCACTGCACCCCGGCAGAGCATTTTGTCACTCGATGCTCAGCGCTGAAGCAGCGGTCGCGAACCGGTATACTGCGCGCCTCGCAAACCGGCGACAGAAGGCGACCCATGCGCAACGATGCTCTCGACGAACTGGACAACGTGCCCAGCCTGACCACCAGCGCGCGCGACCGCGACGATTTCGCCCGCGATGTCGATCCCGAGCCGGTGCGCTACGGCAACCAGCGCCCGGCCAAGGCGCCTCGCAGCGGCACCGGTCCGCTGTGGGCGCTGGTGCTGGCGCTGGTCATCGCCCTCGGCGGCCTGGGCTGGTGGAGCTACCAGCAGATCTCGCTGATGGAGCAGCAGCTGGTGGCGACCCAAGAGAGCTTCGCGCGGATCAGCGAGGAAGCCGCCGGGCGCATCCAGGACATCACCGGCAAGGTGGTGGCCACCGAGTCCAACGTCACCAGCGGCAGCGAGGCGCTCAAGCTGCAGGTGAAACAGTTGCAGACCAAGCTCGCCGATATCGGCAAACAGCAGCAGACGCTGGTCACCCGGCAGGCCAGCCAGGACCAGCGCGCCGATCAGTTGGGCAAGGATCTGCTGGCATTGCAGAGCGCCGCGGACGGTCGCCTGAAAAGCCTCTCCGGCGACGTCGAAACCCTGAAGGGCAGCCAGGGCGACCTGGGCAAGCTGACCAACCAGGTGAAGAGCCTGTCGACCCAGGTCGACCAGCTCGAGCGGCAGCTCAAGAGCCTTTCCGCCGATGTGCAGACGCTGAAGAAGCAGAACCCGAGCCAGGCCATCAACAGCCTGCAACAGGACCTGCTGGTACTGCGCAGCGAGCTGGACAACCGTCCGGCGCAAGCGCAGGGCGGCCCCGCAACCGCCGAGTTCGACGCCTTCCGCGCGCAGATGACCCGCAACATCAGCACGCTGCAGAGCCAGGTGCAGAACCTGCAGCAGCAACTCAACGCCCGCTGATGAGCGACGGTAGGGTGGGCTTCAGCCCACCGCCGGTGGCTTTTGTGGTGGGGGCGGTGGGCTGAAGCCCCCCCCCCCAAGCTGATGTCTCCCAGCCAGCGCCCCACAAAAAAAGCCCC